>JAEXGM010000075.1 GCA_023450835.1 Bacillota bacterium
ACAATTCCCTGGGCATAGTCCCCGAACTTTTCTCCGAATAAATTCATTCCCCCAAGATTTTTAGCGTCAGGCTTCACGCCGATTTTAAAACTGATAAAGTAGTTGTCGCAGATACCAAGGGAATCTATGGTTTCCTCCGACGTTTTTACCAGGTCTTCAAAGCAGCCCTGGCCATTAATCGTAACATTCTTTAACATTCCGTACTGGGTCATGGTATCACTCCACCAGTCCGGATTCAAATGTCCTCTCCTGCCTCCAAAATCCCCCTTGGAATAAATCGTCGCAATTTCTTTCCCATTAACCCATACAGTTATATCAGACGACCAGTCATTCTGATATCCCGGTGCTTCTGAGCAGACTTCAAAGGAAAAGGACAATTCTTTTACCCTGCTCTTCTTCAACATATAGTTTGGAAAACGATACTCCAGATATCCCGACATAAACCAGATAAGCTGAGCTTCGTGCCGGTTCTGTGCATAAAAGCCATAGGGAGAATCTTCTACTCCAAGGTAGGAGCGCTCGCTGATTATACCGCAATTCTCATTGACCATACAGTTATAGTAATTGCCGATTCCCATCGGAAAGTGATATACTTTTATATTATCCCTGTCCATCTTATGGCGGAAGGCATTAAAGTAAATATCTTCAAATGCAATTCCGCACACCTTCTGTGCCCCTCTTATTCCGGCCTGCTCTGTTGCTGTTATCATTCCGGCTTCTTCCAATACCTTTACATGCAATGCTGCGGATGAAAAGGGAATCTGAAAGGTACTTGCAATCTCACTGATATTTGCCGACTTATCAATTAATAATTTTAAAATATCGAGCCTTACCTCAGAAGAGAGTGCCTTTCCCACCTGTACAATTTTTTCTTTGTTATTAAAATCAAGAGCAATCCTTTTCTTCTTGATTTTCAAACAAACACCTCCCTACTTAATTATTACATTATTCATATAGTTTTTTCTCTCACTTTTCTTAATATAACACTCCCATGGCATATATTCAATTATTTATATCACAGCATCTTCCACTGTGATTTGTACCCTCTTTACGTTTTAATCCTATATTCTATAGCGGAGATAAATTCGACGAGTGTCCGGCACCGGCCGCTATGAATCATCCATGGACATAACAGATACTGAAGGTACAGTGGCTTATCCGGTTAATTCCCGGGAGAAAACAGGATAATATAGATGAGGGGCGTACTGTTGTTAAGAGAAATGAAAAGATATATATTGGGGATATCAAAAATCAAAATTACTGCCAAACATAGCGGTAAATCATTGGATATTTCGAATTATTCTTCTCATGAAGGAGCACTGGTCAATCAATAGTCTTGAATTTTAAAGAACTGCTGCATCATCTCTTAAGGGATGATGCAGCAGTTCTATCTGTTAGTATATTTTACTCTTCATTAATTTGCAAGCGGTATTCCGGAAGTGTGAAAGACCTCTTTTACTTCTTCCAGAAGTTTTTTATCAGGCTCCTTGGTATCAAACAATTTATATTCATATCCCAAAGCCTGCCACTTGTATTCGCCCATCTTATGAAAAGGCAGGACCTCTATTCTTGTGATATTCGGATAATTCTTAAGGTGTGCCGCTAAGCCTTTCACCCCTTCCAGATTGTCCGTCAGTCCCGGAACCAATACATAACGAATCCAGGTATTAATATTTTTGTCCCTTGTATAATCTAAGAATTTAAGGGTCGGTGCCAATTCCACCCCGGTAACGTTGTTATATACAATAGGATCAAAGTTTTTGATATCCAAAAGTACTAAATTTGTATATTCCAGTACTTTCTCTACCGTTTCAGAGAACACATATCCTGAAGTATCAATTGCCACCGATATGCCTTCCTGCTTACATCTCTTACTCATTTCCAATATAAAATCAGCCTGTAAAAGGGGTTCACCGCCGGTAAAGGTCACTCCTCCCCCCGAAAATGACATATAGGATTTATATCTTATAATCTCATTCATAAGCTGATCCGGTGTATATTCAGTGCCTTTTGTGGTATCCCAGGTATCAGGATTGTGGCAAAACTGACATCTTAAAGGACATCCCTGCATAAATACCACAAATCGGATGCCAGGGCCGTCTACTGTGCCGCAGCTTTCTACCGAGTGTATTCTTCCTGTTGCAGCCATAGTAACTCACTCCTTCCGCTTTGCTTATAGTATGGAACCCATTTGTTAAATGTGGGGCTTGAAACCACTACAGACCAATTGAATCCTGTCTGTATGACAAAATACCAATCTTCTTTAATGGAACCAAACCCCTCATTTTGTTTATTTAGTTTAATTAATCTGTCGTTATTAATTACCTTTCGTGGAAAGTACGGTTGATTACGTCAAGCTGCTGCTCTCTGCTTAATTTAACGAAATTAACAGCATAACCGGAAACACGGATGGTAAGCTGAGGATACTTTTCCGGATGGTCCATAGCATCCATGAGTGTCTCTCTATCAAATACATTTACGTTAATATGGTGCCCTTTATCAAAGAAAAATCCATCTAAAAGACCTACAAGGTTGCCGATTCTCTCTGTCTCGTTCTTGCCCAAAGCTTTTGGCACAATGGAGAAGGTATAAGAAATACCGTCTTCCGCATGCCTGTAAGGAAGCTTGGCAACGGATGCCATAGAGGCAACAGCACCTTTCTTATCTCTTCCGTGCATAGGGTTAGCACCCGGTGCAAAAGGTTCTCCGGCTTTTCTTCCGTCAGGTGTATTACCGGTCTTCTTACCGTATACAACATTTGAAGTAATTGTAAGTACGGAAAGTGTCTGCTTTGCATTACGGTAAGTCTTAAACTTACGCAGCTTATTCATGAATCTTTCTACCAGTTCTACAGCTATCTGATCCACACGGTCATCATTGTTACCAAATGCAGGATATTCGCCTTCTATTTCATAATCAACTGCAAGGCCCTTTTCATCACGGATTATCTTAACCTTTGCGTATTTTGCTGCGGATAAGGAATCTGCTACTACGGAGAGACCGGCAATACCGCAGGCTTCCGTACGCAGAATGGAGATGTCGTGAAGAGCCATCTGCAGTCTCTCGTAGTTATATTTATCATGCATATAGTGAATAACATTTAAAGTGTTAATATATAATTCAGCCAGCCATTCAAGAGTCTGATCGAACTTCAGCAGCAGCTCATCATAATCCAGATATTCTCCCCTTACCGGTTCAAACATAGGTCCGACCTGTTCTCCTGTCTTCTCATCTTTACCGCCGTTAATGGCATAAAGAAGAGCTTTGGCAAGGTTCGCACGTGCTCCGAAGAACTGCATCTGTTTTCCGACTCTCATGGCAGATACACAGCAGGCAATAGCATAATCATCGCCCCATACATCTCTCATGATATCATCGCTCTCATACTGGATAGAGCTTGTATCAATAGATACTTTAGCACAGAAATCCTTGAAGGCCTGAGGAAGGAAAGTTGACCACAATACTGTAAGGTTGGGCTCCGGTGCAGGTCCCAGATTATAAAGGGTGTGAAGAACACGGAAACTGCTCTTGGTAACCAGTGTACGTCCGTCAAGTCCCATTCCGCCGATTGCCTCTGTTACCCAGGTAGGGTCTCCGGAGAATAAATCATTGTAGGATGGTGTACGAAGGAAACGCACCATACGTAATTTCATAACGAACTGATCGACAATCTCTTGCACTTCTTCTTCTGTAATCAGGCCGTTCTTTAAATCTCTTTCATAATAAATATCAAGGAAAGTACTAACTCTGCCAAGACTCATGGCTGCTCCGTCCTGTTCCTTAATGGCGCCAAGATAAGCGAAATAAGTCCACTGAGTTGCTTCCAGAGAATTCTTTGCAGGTGCACTGATATCACAGCCATAATTTGATGCCATTGCTTTTAATTCTTTCAGGGCATTAATCTGCTCAGAGATTTCTTCTCTTAAGAGAATTTCCGGTGATTCCAAAGTATTGCGTTCAAGAAGCTTCTTCTGATCCTGTTTCTCCTGAATCAGGGCATCCACTCCATAAAGTGCTACTCTTCTGTAATCTCCAATGATACGTCCTCTTCCGTAAGCGTCGGGGAGTCCTGTAATAATACCGGTGTGTCTGGCCTTCCTCATGGAATCTGTGTAAGCTGCGAATACACCATCGTTATGTGTCTTTCTAAGATGAGTGTAGATTTCTTCAGTTCTCTCGTCCAGCTTATATCCATAGGATTCCAGAGCATTCTTAACCACACGGATTCCGCCGTTAGGCATAATGCCCCTCTTTAAAGGCTTATCTGTCTGAAAGCCGACAATAATCTCTTTCTCTTTATCCAGATACCCTGCTCCAAAAGCCGTAATGGTAGAAGGCTTTGTAGTTTCTGCGTCTACAACTCCCTTCTCTGTTTCCACTAACATCAGCTCCAGAACTTTATCCCAGAGTTTTAAAGTCCTCTCGGTGGGACCGGCTAAGAAAGAGCCGTCTCCTTCATAGGGTGTATAATTATGTTGAATGAAGCTTCTGACATTGATATCCGTCATCCAGCTTCCAGGTGCAAAACCATTCCATTCTTCTCTCATGAATTTCCTCCTAAACTTGCATACGCATATAGCTGCGTGTTTAAATCAGAGGTGGAAATTATTTCCACTCAACTGTTCTTGCAGTCATTTTATATATCTTGTATTTAATAAAAAAATACATCTATATATAGAAATATATAAGAATACGCTCTGACTTGTCAACACTTTTAATGAGCATTTTTATCATTTAGGAGAAACTGCTAGGAATCCGTTTACACGAGTCCATTCTTACAGCACTTTAGATAAGAATTCTTTCAGTCTTGGATTGGTTGGATTACCAAAGAATTCCTGAGGACTATTTTGTTCCATAATCATTCCCTGATCCATAAAGAGAACTCTGGTTCCAACTTCTCTGGCAAAACCCATTTCATGGGTTACTACCACCATGGTCATACCATCCGCAGCAAGTTCCTTCATCAGCTCCAATACTTCTCCAACCATTTCCGGGTCTAAGGCCGAAGTAGGTTCATCAAAAAGCATTACATCCGGGTTCATGGCAAGGGCCCTGGCAATGGCAATTCTCTGCTTTTGTCCGCCGGATAGCTGCTTGGGATAACTGTCCGCTTTTTCAGGGAGACCAACACGTTTAAGAAGTTCTACTGCTCTTATTTCTGCTTCTTCTTTATTCATCACCCCAAGCTTAACAGGAGCAAGGGTAATATTTTCTTTTACTGTCTTATGAGGGAATAAATTAAACTGCTGGAATACCATTCCCATCTTTCTTCTTAATACATTGATATCATTCTTAGGATCTAAGATATTCTTTCCTTCAAACCAGATTTCACCGCCATCCGGCACTTCAAGGAGGTTAAGGCAGCGTAAGAATGTAGATTTACCGGAACCGGAAGGACCGATAACAACAATCTTTTCTCCTTTTTCTATGGTTTCTGAGATATTGTTCAATACTACATGGGAGCCGAATTGTTTTTTGAGATTTTTAGTTTGTATCACCTTGGTCCATCCTCCTTTCAATAAAACGCAAAAGTTTAGTAAATCCTATTACCATAGCCAAATAGCAAACAGCAGCAATCATAAGAGGCGGAATAACATCATAGGTACTTGTACCGATATATTGGGCTGCCTTTGATAAATCTGTGATTGCTATAATACTGGCAACAGAAGTTTCTTTTATAAGTACAATAAATTCATTTCCAAGAGCGGGTAATATGTTTTTGATAGCCTGAGGCATAATGATAGTAAACATGGTCTGATTACCATTTAAGCCCAGTGAACGGCCTGCTTCATACTGGCCTTTATCTATAGATTCAATTCCTGCCCGGACAATTTCCGCAACATAAGCGCCTGAATTGATACCAAAGCAGATGCCTGCCACCAGGATTTCATTGGTATTTCTCGCGGTAAAAATCATGTTGTAGATAATTAATAACTGTAAAAGCACCGGAGTGCCTCTGATTACTGTAACATATAAGTTACAAAGACTTTTAACCCAATGAAGCCCTTTTATATTCGTGGTGGAAAAACGAAGCACGGCAACCAGAATTCCAAGGAAAGCTCCTATTAAAAGTGCAAGTAACGATATCAGCAGAGTGTTTCGAAGTCCTTCCAGATAGAACATATATCGATGCTCTGCCATAAAGGCATTATAATAGCTGTGCCCTATCCCGCTAAACCAATTAAGTATTGAATCCAATTTTTCTTCTCCTTTTTACGTATAATTAGCAGCAGGCAATGATACTTTGACTGCTGCTAATTATTAAGTCTATCCAATTTACAGGTAATAATCAGATTAATTACTGACCGTCTGTTTTTGTATGGTTTGCAGTAAATTCATCTATCTTACCATCTGCAATCAGTTGGTCAATGACTTTGTTAATACTGTCAAGAAGCTCCTGATTTCCCTTCTTAACAGCAATGGCATATTTGTCTTCAAACAGTACGTCGTTTGAGCCGTCGCTCTTTGTTAAGATTACGAGAGAATCATTGGCCGCAACCAATTCCTGAGCAGGATACTGATCCATTACGATACAGTCTATTTTATTGTTCTTCAGGTCTTCTGCAGCCTGAACAAATTTGGAATATCTCTTAATATCCTTTGGTGTTACATTATCCGGATTGCTTACATAGAAGTCAGCGATATTTCCCTGCTGAACGCCGATAATCTTATCATTCAGATCATCTGTACCGGTCACATTGGGAGTATTTTTATTTACTACTACAACTTCCGTAGAATTAACATATTCATGAGAGAAGTCCATCTTCTCTTTACGTTCATCATTCACAGAAACGCCGGCTGCTACAAAGTCAACTTTACCTTTCTGAACAGCAACAAGAGCTCCGTCAAAGTCCATGTTCTTAATTACAAGTTCTTTCCCCATAGAATCTGCAATCGCCTGAGCAATATCCATGTCAATTCCTACTACCTTATCACCCTCCATGTATTCATAGGGCGCAAAACCTGCCTCAGTTCCTACAATCAGTTTATTGTCATTTGATTTACCGCATCCGGCTAAAGATACGGCTGTCACAGCTGCCAATAGTAAACATACAATTTTTTTCATACAAACCTCTTTCCTGAATAATCAATCTTAAATTGATTCCGTTAAATTTTACTTGAATAATGATATGTATCTATCCAATCGTATAATTCCATAAAAAATACGTCAAGCAAAGGAATTGAGCCTTCATTGACGAATGGAAGACACTTAATAATTATTTAAAAAAACTTATATTAATGCTAGTATTGTATCATGTTTTTTCAAAAATTCAAGTATTTTTATTCAAAAAATTAGAATATTTTTTCGAAATATTTATAAATTAACCCGCAGCAATCCTTCCTGCCCTTCCAGATGGGCATAGTCATTAAAACGCTGCAGATAAAACCGCTCTCTGTCTTTACTGTAAACCAGGTGAGTTATGCTGGTATTTTCAAGGGAAATCCCAAGCAACAGCTTTTTGCTCATATCAAGGCCAAACAATCCGGAAACCAAAGCTCTGATAACTCCTCCGTGGGTTACAACCGCAATATTGGATTTATCAGAATGAATAATCTCCTCTATTGTACCCATGGCCCGTTCGTATACTTCTCTGCCGCATTCTCCGCCGGGATAAGGGATATCATCCTCTAATAATAATTGTTCTCTCATAAAATCCCCGAATTCGCTCTCGATTTCCACATGGGATTTGCCTTCCAAAAATCCAAATGACATCTCCCTGATATTCTCTCGCATGATATGGCTTAGTTTGAGGTATTCATTTAATATTTCGGCAGTTTCCACTGCCCTGATTAAATCACTGGAATACAGTGCATCTACATTGTAATTTTTAAGACGCCTGCCAAGAAGATGTGCCTGCTTTTTTCCTTCCTCCGCTAAATCCACATTTACATTACATAGGGGACTGCTCTGTCTGCCATGTCTTATTAAGTATATATTCATAATTTCTTCCGCTCCAATATACATTTTCTCACTTCCCTTCGATTACTATCCTTGGGATGTCCGGACTGTTCGATTACAGAAGTCCTTATACCGTCTTTGATTTTGTATTGTTGAACCATTCAATGGTTGCTTCCCTTTGCTCTTTGGGTATCTTATTTTCAACCTGGTCATGAAGCCATTCTAAGGTCTTATTCTTAAGATATTGCCGCATCTGTTCTTCTGCTTCCAGCATTACTACTTTTATTAAACAGGGGCATTTTGTATGGGAATCCGGCAGATTATTCTTATCCAAAAGCAGCTCATTTTGCCTGATTTCGGCGCATTGAAACATAGGAGAGCTTCCTTCTACCGCCTCAATCACATTCCAAAAGCTTATGTTTTCAGGTGTTTGTGCCAGAGCATATCCCCCGTTTACACCGGGAATCGCTTTCACTATTCCTGCTTTCCTCAATTTTGTGTATACTTTTGACAGGTACGTTTCCGACACGCCCTGATAGGCTGCTAAATCTTTAATTCCTACGGACTTTCCCGGCGGAATATCTATCATGTATAATAAACAATGCAATGCATATTCTACGCCTACAGAAAATTGCAATAAAATCACCCTCTCATATTACGATATAATCTTCCCACATAATACTTTATTATTTTTTGTTAGTCAATATCTATTCCAATATTATAGATAATATTTATCTGTAATATACTTTAGCATTGACAATATTAAAAATACGTCGTATAATTCAAATTGCAGATAACACTTATCCGTAATATCTGTATTGTTAGGAAATATATTTATACTATTGTTTTCCTTTCAGAAATTCTCATATGTGTTATAAAATAAATCTTAGGAGGAAATGCAGCAATGCTTACAGAGAAATTTCATGAAGTTTTAAACCACGAAGGAGTAGTTTCAATCATATCATGGGGAGCAGAAGAACCCCACGTAACAAACACCTGGAACTCCTATTTAGTTGTAACCGAGGATGAGAGGATTTTAATTCCGGCAGCCGGAATGCGCAGTACGGAATCAGATGTCAGCCAGAATAACAAAGTGAAGGTAACTTTAGGCAGCAGAGAAGTGGAAGGATATAATAATTATCAGGGAACCGGATTTTTATTGGAAGGAACTGCAAAATTCGTTGAAGCCGGTGCGGAATTTGACAGCATGAAGGAGAAATTCCCCTTCTTAAGCAGAGTATTAGAGATAACCGTTACATTTGCTAAACAGCAGCTCTAAGAACATAAAACCAGGACTTACTTTACTGCCGTAAGTCCTGGTTTATTATATCTGTTTTATATTTGTTATCAATACCACTGAATATATTCATGCTGCAAAAATCATATCATTTATGATATGGCTCACCTGCAGTTATGCGGTAAGCTCTATATACCTGTTCCAATAAGATAACTCTCATTAGCTGATGAGGGAATGTCATTTTAGAAAAGCTGATAAGCGCATCGGCTCTTTTTATAACAGTTTCACTTAATCCCAGAGAGCCTCCGATGAGAAAAGTCAGATGACTTTTGCCGTTAGTCCGCAGTTTCTCAAGCTGTTCGGCAAATTCTAAAGAATCATACATCTTGCCTTCTATAGCAAGGGCAAAGACAAAAGAACTATCTTTAACCTGCTTTAAGATTCTCTCGCCTTCTATATTCTTAATCTGTAATTCTTCCGCTTCACTGGCACCATCCGGTGTTTTTTCATCAGCAACTTCTATTATTTCCAGCTTTGTATATCTGCTTAATCTTTTGGAGTACTCCGAAATAGCCTGTGTCAGGTAATTCTCTTTAATCTTACCAACACCTATTACTGTAATTTTCATTTTTACCTCTTTAGTGAATATCAAATTTCCGATTTGATATCCTCAACATCTATGTTTTTGAAGTCTATGATATTTCAGACTCTCCCATTTCAGGCATAGAAATTTCTCTCACGGGTTCTTCTTTAATATATTGATATAGTACCCCGTTTTTTACTCTTCTTATTTTTTCACCGGTAAATTCTCTTTTTTTAAGCTCTTTCTGGAAGTTATATAGCATGAACCCGTGAAATACAATGAGAATATTTTCTTGTGACCAATCAATCTTATCAAGGAACTCATTAATGCGTTTTCTGGTTCCTTCTCTGGATTCAGGTTGACTTTTGGACTTAAAATACCAGGCAAGCCTGCCGCATACATGCCATATTTCAAAGGGCAGCTTTATTCTTTCCGTATGTATAAAGGGAGCATTATCTACTTCCCGAAGTAATTTATCTATATGTAAGTGCCCGCTGTATACTTCTTTAGCAGTCGTAATTGCTCTTGGCAGGTCGCTTACATAACAGATATCCCACTTGCTTCCATACATTTCCACTCTATTTTTAATAACTTTTGCCCTCTCATAATGCTCAGACCATTCACGGAATTCCTCTGAAGTCATCATCTTCTTGTGGGGACAATTTACCTTAAAATGCCTTACTAATCCTATTCTCATGTGATCTCCTGTAAACCTTATCTCTTTCTAACCTAACGTACATTTGGCCGCGAGGCCACTCAATGCCGGATGTGAAATGTCTTTTATTTCACACTAACGGACATTTGGCTGTGAGGCCACTCAATGCCGGATGTGAAATATCTTTTATTTCACACTAATCTTATTCTAGCTGGTTTTGACTTATATTGCAAGAAAGGATTATTCCCAATTCTTATCCTTTCTTCTGAAATACCCTGAATATGGTATCCATGATAAAAATAGCAAGGGCTATCATACCTGCCGTCTGAATGGTCTCATTCATATAATGCCCCGCCAGGGAATTGTTGTTGGTTATCAGATTATAAACAATACGATACATTCCGACTCCGGGCACCAAGGGCAGAATACCGGCAATGAGAAATAAGGTTACCGGAGTCTTTAATAACCTTGCAAAGCTATGGGAAATCAAAGCTACCATAAGTGCAGCAAAAAACATACGTCCAGGCACGCTTAATCCCGTTGGCTCCAGCAGCAAATACACCAGCCAGCCCACTGCTCCTACAAGACCTGCCTGCCAGAGAAATATCTTTGGAACACCGATAATAACAGCAAAAGCAACTACCGCAATGAAAGCTCCTATTACCTGTACGAACATCATAAGATTATACCTCCCGACAGGTAAGAATAAAGCGCAATCCCTATACCGATTCCCACTGCACTGGAAGCTGCCAGTACAAAGGACTCAATTGCTCTTGCTCCCCCTGACATGTAATCTCCCTGCAAGGTGTCTCTTATAGCATTGGTAATAGCAACTCCCGGAAGCAAAGGCATGATAGAACCGCCAATCAGTGCATCCAATTGAATATAACTTCCCATATAATGCAGGAATATCATACTGTTTAGAGCAATTAATACAGAAGCTGTCAGATTCTTAATAAAGGTATTTATATTCAGTTTCATGGTAAGGATTGTCACAAATACAATAAATCCTCCGTTTAAACCGGCTATGATGCTGTTTAGCAAATCGCCGCCAAGAAGAATGGTAAAAGCCGAAGAACCAACTACAGTGCAGGGATATATCAGATAATTGCTGTACTGCTTTCTGGTCTTAATACGTTTCAATTCCAGATAAGCTTCTTCAATTGAAATAATACCGGAACATAAATTTCTGGAAACATTATTGGTTTCATATATATGGGCAATGTTTGTTACACGGTTATCTACTCTTTTCACAAGAGTAATACTATCTATTGCTGTATCATCAAGGCATAAAAAGATACCGGTAGGAGTTACAAAAGCTTCCGTTTTCTCAAGCCCTGATGTCTTTAAGATTCTGCTCATAGTATCTTCGACCCTGTAAGTCTCTGCTCCGCTTATTAACATGATTTCACCTGCCAGCATGGCAGTATCCGCAAGTAGCTTATAATTCATAGTGTTTTAGAACTCCGTTCTTACCTTTGAGATAAATGTTCACAATTTATTTTTATTATCTTCATACTTTACTCATAAATTCATTCTATAATACATTTAGAAAGTGAAAACAAAGTTTTCTTAATAGCTTTCACCTTCTCCTCCCCCATATTATATATAAAGGTGTTGAAAACGCCGCATAATTGCCGAAAGAAATCTTTTCCGTGAGATTTCTTTCGGCAATTTTATTCGTATACTTTGTGTCACATCCCCTAATACAGCCAATAACTGACAACACAAAAGTATACAATGCACACAGATAAGGACAAGCTAAAAAGCTCGTCCTTATGTTATAATTATATTTCCATCGTATGCAATGCTCTTCTTTTCCTTCTGGCCTCTTCCGAAGCTGTCAGTAAAAATTCCTTTATCTCCGATGCCTTTTTGATATGCAATATCTTTAGTTCCGGATGTGTGGTATCCCCTGTATAACAGGTCAATGAACCCAATCCATAGATTCTTTCCCAAAAACTCTTTGTCAGCTTCACATCCTGTACTTTATACATATAGGCATCATCAACTGTAATGTTCAAAAACCCACTTGTTATTGTTATCTTCTCATCAGATATGGTATAAGATGTAAATGTGAGAGGCAGTCCAAATAACTTCGTCCGCTTTTTTTCTGTATAAATCATTGCTTTGCTCCTTTAAGGAATTCCATTATTCTTTCAAATTAATCTCTGCTTTTTGTCCGTTTAGTGAAATACTTAGAGAGAGCCCGGATTTATTTACATTCTCAGGCACATCAAATACCAATACCGCAACATCTGATTTACCGCTTTTTAAAGTATAATCAATATAATTTAAGTCCGTATCCAGAAGCGTTACCATTGGTTTATAAGTTTTTCCATCAGCCAAATGCAGTTTATAACCTATATGTAATTGACCCAGATCCAGGGTGACCGCTTTCTTGGCTATATTGCTGACCTTAAAAGATACCACCAGAAGCTTGCTTCCCTTTGAAGGCTGCAAGGTAAAATAGTCATTTCTCTGGGTATAGGAATCATATAGCTTATATCCTGTATACTTCACCTGATAGTTGTTATTGCTCAGAATCTTATAAAATTCCTGATAGTTTAAACTGTCAGTATCCTTTGCTGTATTGTCTGTGCTGCTATCTTTTACTGATTCATTTTCATTGGATATATTTTCATTCTGGCTGCTGCTATTCTCTTCACTGCCAGTGTCCTTAGACGTATCTGCATTACCTGTAGCGGTAGTATTCTTATCTGCGCTCTTATCCGTACTTTCCTCCGGATAAATCAGACCTTCCATATAATTATCTGTATATCTTAACACAGAACCTGCCATATATTCTGCAATAACATCGCTTTGTTTATCCGATAACTCAGTCAGCTGTGCACAGCCTGTAAGTAATAAGCCACATGCCATCACCAGCGCTAAGAATGTTTTTTTCATAGTTGGCTCCTCCCATCTGCTTGCCTAAGCACTTTTAAGTGCTTATTTGCACTTTTAAGTGCTTATTTGCACTATTTAGTGCTTATTTGCACCCTTTGGGTACTCATTAGTACCCTTCAGCTGCTAAGCATGCATACCAAAACCAGGGGGAGTAAAAGATTGATCTTTTACTCTTCATCCTTCGTAGTAAGTATATGTGAATATATCATACCACTATTTACAAAAATGGGCAATGAAAATTTTTGAACTCTCGCTATTTTGTGACACATTTCCTATTGTGCTCTGGTATCCAGCTCAAACCAGAATTCTACTCCGTTACTGTGGTTGATAGCACCGCACTTCTGGTTATGGGAATCCATAATTGCTTTAACAATAGATAAACCAATGCCGCTTCCGCCATATTCTCTGGTTCTGGCCTTGTCTACCTTATAAAATTTAATCCAGATATTCTCTAAATCTTCTTCCGGAATGGGAATACCTGTATTAAATACTGCCACTCTGACAACATCCTGCTTCTGAATGAATTTAATCTCTATAATTTTTGGGTCTTCCACATGATTTAAAGCATTGCTGATATAGTTAGTCATTACTTCTTCTATCATATATTCGTCAGCCCATACATATAAGGGTTCCGATTGCTCAAAATGCAATGCCGCCTTCTTTTGCTCCATCAGAATCTCCGTTGAATGAATAACAGAAGTTACAAGAGCAGTAAGATCAAAACGTTCAATCCCCGGCTGGTTGTTGCCGAACTCAATCTGGTTCAGGGACAGAAGCTTTTTGACCATAGTATTCATCTTCTGGGCTTCATCTACAATAACTTCACAGTAGAAGTCCCTGCTGTCCTCATCGTCATTAATATTGTCTTTTAAGCCTTCTGCGTAGCCTTGGATAAGCGCAATGGGTGTTTTTAACTCATGGGTAACATTTGACAGGAAATCCTTTCTCATTTCGTCAATCTGTACTTTATTCTGAAGGTCTGAGAACAATTCATTATTGGCTTTTTTCAGCTCGGATATGGTACTCTCCAGCTTTTCAGACAAAGTATTAATGCTGCTTCCAAGCTCTCCTAATTCGTCCTGCGATTTTACGTTATACTTTACGTCAAAGTCCAGGTCACTCATCTTTTTAGCTATTCCGGCAAGCTGGAGAATCGGGGTTGTAAAACGTTTGCTGATCCATAGCATGACCAGAATAGAAATGGCAACTGCTCCTATACCGACATAGGCTAGAAATTGATTTGCTACCTTTGCACTTTCCCGCATGCTCTCAAGAGTAGCCGTAAGAATTATAATACTCTTACTATTTTCATTTGATTTTTCAACTAAGACCAAAGTCTTTGAATCCAATGTCGGATCAAAGCCTTCGTAAATATCATATTTCTTGCCTGATACAATCGGCTTTACATCCGCCGAGAAATGAAGGGTTGCATACTGACTAATACGATTACGAAGCGGATCCGGTGCATCAACCAGCGAAATCCATCCATTCTTATAGAATAATCTTCCATTTGTAAAAATATATGGATAAATATTACGGTTTTCACTATACTTCATTAACTTTAAAGTTAATGTCTCAGCCAATTCATCCGTGTCTTTCGTATTATTAATTACTTCCTTAAGGTCCACATAAGTTTTTCCAAGGCTTTCTGCTTTACTTTTGATATAGTATGACTCCAGAAATGTCCTATTCAAGACCCACAGTATTCCTATTGTAGCAACTATCAGTATGGTAAGTGTTAAAGTGAGCTTCACTCTGATAGAATCTTTATTAAAATAACTTTTTGCCCTCTGTCTCATAACAGGTCTTACCTCATTTCCAGTCTGCCTTTTAGTCTACTTCAAATTTATATCCCATACCCCATATTGTCTTGATATAATCGCCTTTTGCACCCATCTTGCTTCTTAATTTCTTTACGTGGGTATCAATGGTCCTGGCATCTCCGAAGTAATCATAATTCCAGACATTATTTAATATTCTTTCTCTGGACAACGCAACACCTTGGTTCGTAATAAAATAAGTCAAAAGTTCAAACTCCTTAAAACTCAAATCAATGGATTCATTATCAATCTTTACCATGTGGGCAGCTTTATCCAGCACAATCCCGCCAATCTCTGTCACACCTTCTTCCAAAACATTGGTCCTTCGAAGAATTGCTTCTACTCTTGCCACCAGTATCTTGGGACTGAAGGGTTTTGAAATATATTCATCTACGCCAAGCTCAAAGCCTAACAATTCATCCTTTTCATCACTCTTGGCAGTAAGCATGATAATGGGGACCTTGGAATATTGCCTGATTTCACGGCATACCTGCCAGCCGTCCATCTTCGGCATCATAACATCCAGTATTATTAAAGATATTTCCTTCGTATTAAAGAACAAATCTACAGCCTGTTCCCCGTTCTCCGCTTCAAATACCTCAAAATTCTTCTTGCTGAGGAAATCTTTAACCAGTTTTCTCATTCTGCTTTCATCATCCACTACCAAAACTCTTAATTTGTCCATATTCATCTAACCTCTTTTCCGGAACCGGTCTCTTCCTTCCATCCTACCAACGCGCTGCCATTTCGGCACCGGCACAAATTTGTTCAGAAATACTTTTTATATTCCTGCTGCTCTCCCATGGTTTCAGACAGTTCCACTTCTTTTAATTATCCGCACTTTTTCTATCTATGTAACAGATTATAACAGATATTTATGAAAAAAGTATGTTTTTAACAGATAATAATAAAGACTGCCCTAACCAGGGCAGTCCTTATCATTATCTCTGTTTACTGCTGTTTCATTCACGCATTAAAAGAGTATATTTTTTTATTATTCACCATATTTTGAAACAATAATCTTTTCAATTACAACATCTGCTACAGGCTTATCACTTGAATCGGTTTGAGTAGCTGCTATGGAGTCTACGACATCCATCCCGTCATATACTTGCCCGAAAACAGTATGCGCACGGTAAAGCCATGGAGTACCGCCAAGCTTACTATAGCCTTCAATAGCATCATCACTAAATTTATTTCCATATTGCTGTACTACTGCATCCATAGTTGCTTTGTCATAGGTATCCTTGTCCTGAACAATGAAGAACTGACTTCCGTTTGTGTCTGCTCCGCTGTTTGCCATACAAAGAGCACCTCTGTAAGGCTGAAGATTATCTGAGAACTCATCCTCAAAGGCTCCGCCCCAGATACTTTCTCCTCCCATACCGGTTCCTGTAGGGTCTCCGCCCTGAATCATAAAGTTATCCATTACCCTATGAAATATCAATCCGTCATAATACCCTTTAGTTGCATGGGTCGTAAAGTTTTCTACTGCCTTAGGAGCTTCTTTGTCAAAGAACTTTACATGAACAGAGCCAAAACCTTTTATTACGATTTCTGCAACAGTATCTCCCTTTTTAGGATCTGCCACCTGTGCCTTATAACCAGTTGCACTTGCACTTCCGCCTGTTTTTCCATTCTTTATCGCAGCTACGATACCTACTGCAGCAATTAGGATAATTAAAACGACTAAAATTGTAACCTGATTTTTTTTCATGCTGTACTATTTCCCTTCCTCTTATTGACTCCCACAAGTATCCCAAGTTAATTTGTGATACCGGTCAGCTTAGGCTGTACTGCCTTCCCTATTATCCCGTAAGAAGCGATTAATTCTGCAGCGCTTCTTTTATTCCTCAAGAATTTATGATAACACAGCAGAAGCTTTCCGTCAATTTTCAAAGATATACTTTATCCGACAAATTTAAGCTTTTACCGCAAGCTGTTTTCCTATTTCAAAAGCTTCCTGAAGGTCCAGAGGAAATTGCTCTTTTCTTACTCTTTCCTTTTCTTCTGCTGAAAAACGGGTGGCATTATATTTATCATAGTCTTTAAATTGATAGGTATCACAGGATGCCATAATTTTGGACTCTGCTCTTAATAGTCCTCCGATAAGACCCTGATTTCTCTCTGCCAAGGTTTTATATGCCGCTTCATAATGCTCTTTTGGAACATTCATGGTATAGATAAAAGCAGATGGAATGCTTCTCTTTAGCAATTCCCTTTCTCCTTCATTATAGGATAATATAGGGAAGAGAAGCCTTTCCAAAAAAGAACGGATTTCTCCTGTCACATCAGAAAAATATATGGGAGAACCGATTAAAAGTGCATCGCATTTTAAGATTTCCTCCAGAACATCCTTTAAATCATCCTTTACAACGCAAAGCCCTTTGCAGTCATTCCCCTTCTTCTTACAGGCAAAACAACTCACACAGCCTGTATATTCCAAATCGTATAAATGATAGAGCTTCGTTTTTGCTCCGCTTTCTTCTGCTCCTTCTAAGGCTCGTTTTAATAATTCCGCTGTGTTTCCTTTTTTTCTCGGACTTCCATTGATTGCAATAACCTTCATCATATTTTCCTCCTTTAATATGTTTGATTTTGGTGTTCATTATTCTATGTTTCAATGCAGCTGCCGCCAGCGCTCCTGTACTTATTGCTTATCCAGTTTCAGCAGGTTAGGCAGTATTGTCTTAAACATATTCTTTGGCATTTGAACTTTTAGGATAGCATAACCAAAATTCAGTGAAAAGGGTCTTGGACTAAAAGCCAGATATCTGGGCTGCCAGTCTGTCGGTCCGTATTTTAATTTTGCATGATGCAAAGCCCTAAAGTCATAGGTCTGATTCATGTTTTCATAAATAAAGGTAAAGACTTTTTCCGTAAAGCTGGAATTCTGCTCTTTAGGGATATTATACAAAGGGGAAAGGCCCATATTGCCCCAAAGAACCCCTTCTTCTTTCATAATCATAAAAGCATCATAAATTATTTTCTCCAATACTCCCTGGGGCGCATTGCTTCTCCTTCTGGTAACGTCTGCAAGATAGCCCTTTCCTTCCATGTAAGGCAGAAATACCACAAATCCAAGCATCTCTCCTTCAGCGTTAAGCGCATAGAAATACCTTCGGTCCATGGGCTCATTCAACCCCATGCCGCCAAGCATAAAGCCCATTTCCACTCCGCCTTTTTGTGACAGCCATTCCTCTGTTATGGATTGCATCTGCTTTTCAATCAAGTGCTCTTTCTTATCATGGGGGTTATACTCAAGAACTGTTATCCCCTCTTTGTTAGCATGGTTAATAGCAGCCCTTACCTTTGCTGCCCTTCCGCCTGCAAGATTATAGTCGGAAAGCAAAAAACAGGCATCTTCACCGTACTTTGCTATTCCGAATCCCGCCATTTTAAGAAGGGAATAGAACTTATCTGTTATATTAATAAATAAGATATCATAGCTGTTCTTTCTGCAAAAATCAGTTATTTCCCATAAAAAGAGCAGCCCGTCTTTTCCATCACATATCATGTCCCCGCATACGGTAAATACGTTTCCCGCCAGATTATAAGCACATACTCCCTCAACTCTGCTGCCAAAGAAATACTTTTTGTCATTTTCCAGAGCCAGGTAGGCCATGGGGTTATCGCCGTACTTTAATACCAGCTGGCGTGCCTTATGTTTTCCCTGCTTGTTAACAATAGGGTTATATACAAGGGGTTTTAGCAAAAGAAAAGCAGATGCCATAATACATATCCAGTTAATGATAATGAGGGTGTCACCATAGAATTTTCCGGCGTGCCCTTTAATGTCCAGACTATCGGTGTCCATTAATACCAAGAGTTTTACAGAGCTGTAGATGGCGTCATAGATAGAGTGAATACTGCGGATATCCGCCTTTAGCAGGAATAAACCGATAGCCGCATTGGACAGCACCAATAAAAAGGAACACAGAATAAAACCGATGGCCCGCTTTACCGTTATCCGGTCACTGCTTCTTGCAAAGTCTTTATAGGAAGCTAAAAGTACGGCCAGTACAAAGATGTCACCCAGAACTGTGTGAAACGGCAGTACCTGATGCCTTGCAAGATGATAAGTCAACCCAACTGTCAATGCAATGATTTCAATGAGCCATGCCAAACGTACTCTTTTATAGAGCCTGTATACCAAGAGAAGCATAAGGGTACCGGACAGAAAGGGAAGAATACCCCGGGGCTGCGCCGGAAGAGGCATTTGTACCCCATTTATCACATTATGCAGACTGCCGTGTCTTCTTATCGGCAGAGCTATGGCAATATTTTTTAAAGCTACCAGAATCAATAAGACCATCGTGATATTCTGCAGCATTCTTTTTATAAAGGTCTTCATGATTCCTTTCCTTCCTTTTCCTGTTAGTACATGAACTTTCTGCCATTGTACTACCTCTGATAACATTTTTCAAGCCACATGGCAGGTGCACTTGCGGAAATTGGAATTAATCCACAGAAAAATCACAGTTTCCTAACAGCCTGAACATATTATCTGCCTATACTAAAGTTCATAAACCAACGAAAGGAGTTACATCTTGCAGAAAGAAAAAAAACATAATAAGAAACTGATTATCATTCTGACTCTGGTTATTGTACTGGTGGGTTCATCCCTTTACTGGGCGGCCAACCGCTATCTTATACAGCATATAAAAGTTAATGACGCACTGGAGACCGCCGATACCGGAACAGAAAATTCTGATACAGAATATACCGCAGATGACTGGAATTACAACAGTGATTCCGTAACAATTAAAATCAATAAAGTATCCACCGGCACAGGTGATGACACCATTACCTATTACGTAGCGGATGTTACCCTGAAAGATTCCTCCAGCTTAAAGTCAGCTTTTGCTGACAATAAATTCGGTCAGAATATTGTGGAGTATACCTCCGAAATCGCCAGTGCAAATAATGCTATCTTTGCAATTAACGGTGACTATTATGGTTTCCGGGATGATGGAATCGTAATTCGAAACGGTAAAATCTTTCGGGATACTCCGGCCAGAACAGGCCTGGCATTCTACAATGACGGCTCTATGAAAATATATGACGAGACCCAGACAACTGCGGAAGAATTGGTCGCAGCAGGTGTAACACAGACTCTCTCCTTTGGTCCTGCTCTGGTAGAAAACAGTAAAACCGTTGAAAATCTCGGAAAAGTTGAGATTGATACGAACTTTGGTAACCACACGATCCAGGGCTCTAATCCAAGAACCGGCATCGGTATCATAAGCCCCAACCATTATGTTTTTGTCGTAGTGGACGGACGAAGCAGCGGGTACAGTAAAGGAATGACCCTTGATGAATTTTCTGATTTATTTGTAAGCCTTGGCTGTACGGATGCTTACAATTTGGACGGCGGCGGTTCCTCTACCATGTATTTTATGGGCAAAGTTGTGAACAACCCCTTAGGAAAAAACCAGGAACGCGGTGTAAGTGATATTCTCTACATCGGATAAGGAGGTTTTATGCTAACAATAATAATTCCGGCATATGAACCGGATAATAAAATGCTTGCTTTAATCGATTCTCTGGAAGCCAATCCGGATTTGAACAAGGATATGAAGATTCTCATAATAAATGACGGAAGTTCCAGGGAATATGAACATATTTTCACAAAAGCAGTGAAAAAAGGCTGTATTAAACTTACCCATGAAAAAAATCTCGGAAAGGGAGCCGCTCTTAAGACAGCCTTTTCTTATCTATTAGAATCCGGCTACCAGGGCTCTGTGGTATGTGCGGACTGTGATGGCCAGCACCATCCCGAGGATATAAAGAAGGTGGCTTCCTCCCTGCCTGACAGCACGAAATCCCTTGTTTTAGGATGCCGTGATTTTGTCGGCAAGGTTCCTCTTAAAAGCCGCTTTGGCAACTCTCTGACAGGCGCTGTTTATTCCCTTATCTCCGGGCAGAAGCTTAAGGATACACAGACAGGTCTGCGGGCATTTTCCTCCGAGCTGCTTCCCTGGTTGATAAGTATTAAAGGAAGCCGTTACGAATACGAAATGAACCAGCTGTTAGAAGCAAAAGCCGCTCATGTAACTCTTTGCTGCATTCCTATTGAGACAATTTACGAAAACAAAAATTCCGGCAGCCACTTTCATCCTGTAAGAGACTCCATCCGCATCTATATGCCAATATTAAAATATCTGATGTCTTCTCTTATGGCAGGTGTCATAGACTTTGTTCTTTTGTTTCTCTTTATGAAACTTTCGGATAGTCTGCTGTTCTCCGTCATCGCCGCAAGAGTCATCAGTTCGGCAGCTAACTTCTTTTGCAATAAAATTCTGGTATTTGAAAGAAAAGAGGTTTCCTTAAAGGAAAGTCTGGTAAAATACTACCTATTGGCGGCCTTCATCCTTTTGTGTAATTACACATTGATGTACTTTTTCACCAATATGCTTCATATACCTTTGCTAGCCGGTAAAATACTGACTGAAGTCGTCCTTTTCTTTTTCAGTTATCAGATTCAGCGGCTTTACATCTTCCGGAAGGAATATGCCTGATTTTCACTTAATATCAGTACCGCTCATGGTATCATGTTCCTTTTTCAGTTCTTCATAAAGCCTGGGGGCATTCCAAAACCGGTTAGTATCGGTCAAAATTGCCTTCAGGCATGATTTTTGTACCCCTGCTTTTCTTAAGGCTGCCAGCACCAGGTCTACTTTTGCACCGGACAGACCTGCCATTACTACCATTTCTCCTTCTAATTCATCACCCTCATAGGCTTCTCCTGTTTCAGACATTTCCTTAAAGCCTACCAGACAGCCTATACTTTCCAGGTAATGCTTTCTTTCAACAGCCTTTACGGCTATATTCAACGGCAGCAGGGCTTTCCCTATTTTTAATCTTTTTTCTCTTAACGGTATATTAAATAATAGTACGGTTTCTTTCATTTATCTCTTTGCATCTCCTTTGTATTTCCTTTATTTCTTTGCAACAGCTGATTTTCATTCACTGGAATCTATCCTCAATTAATCTGTTTATACTCTATCATACCATGCATCTTGCTGCTTGTTCAATCCCCAGTGTGCTGGACGTTTGGCACCTGGACTAACGGCTCAGGCTCCCGCTTCCTTCCAATGACCGGTCTCATGTATCTGCTGCGGCAGGAACAATATAACTTAAAATATCGTATATTCCAGTATTTCTATCCTTAGAGGGGACCAAATCTATAATTCGACTTATATAGAAAATAAATTACCTTTCTCAACAAATTTATGTTGAATTTTGATATAAGAGATGATATTATATGCCAGGTGCGTTTTCGCATATACAATACGAAAGGATTTTTCAAATAATGTCAACCAAAACATCTCAATCAATCCAGTCAACACCAACAGCCCAATCAACTCCATCTACCATTGCCAATCCAGCTCCTCTTGGACTTTTAGGATTCGGAATGACTACCTGCCTGCTGAACTTTCACAATGCAGGAATTATTTCTCTATCCATTGTTATTATAGCAATGGGATTTGCATTAGGCGGTGCCGCTCAGATTATAGCTGGCATTATGGAATTCAAGAAAAATAACACCTTTGGCGCAACAGCATTCACAGCCTATGGTTTCTTCTGGTGGTCTTTGATTTTAATCTGGATTAACCCTTTTAAAGGAATTGAAGCTGCTGACTCTAAAAGCATGGGCTTCTACTTAGGTCTCTGGTGTGTGTTCACTCTTTTTATGTTTATCGGAACTTTAAAACATAACCGTGCCAGCCAGGTAGTTTTCGGCTCTCTTACCGTTTTATTCTTCCTGCTTTCGCTTGCTGACTTTACCGGTGTAGAATCCATACATACAATTGCCGGATATGTTGGAATATTCTGCGGAGCTTCCGCTATCTATAATTCTATGGGACAGGTTTTAAACCAGGAATTTAAAAAGACTATTTTACCTTTATAGTTTAACTCTTAATATAAAAAGAAAAAGGACCTGAAGCATTTACTGTTCAAGTCCTTTTTCTATCCAGTTCATTACAAATGAGAATTATTAAATCCACCCATTAGCTAATCAAAATAAGTTAGAATCATAATAAGTTAGAACCATAATCAAACCCAGCTCTTTAATATTTAGATATTTGCTATACCTTTCATTTCTTAACTGTAATACTAAACTTTATTGTTTTTTCTGTCTTATTAAAAAGTTTTATGTGTTCAAAGATATATGCTGTTCCAGTTCCTGCTGCAGTAATTTTTCCATTCTTATCTACCTTTACTATACTTTTATCAGAAGATGTATATGTCACGGTTACAGCACCTATTGCAGAACTGTTGGTTTTGCTGCTCAGGGAGGGAACAATCTGTAAAGTCTCCGGCAGGTCTATAGTGAGCTTTGATGTTTTTTTCTCCTTTAAAGACAGATTAATCTTATTCACTTTTACCGTCACCTGGTCTATTAACTTTGTAACTATGCCGCTATCCGCCTTTTCAGGCAGCGCAGCATAATCTGAACAATGAAGAAGGTCTATATCTATATATCCGTTCTTATCTGTCTGATAAGTATTATACGGCAGACTCTCCAGCTTTCCTGTCTTCTCATTAAAATGATAGAGGTATAGCTTCTCTGTCTTATAATTGCCCTTGGTATCTTTCTGCAACCGGTCACCGACGAAGATTTTTATCCTGGCCTGTGCAGGCAATACTCCTTTATGACCAAAATTCAGAATCAGCCCACCGGTAAGATTCTCTTTATTCTGCTTTAGTATGTTACTTAAGGCTCTATTCTCAGCAATTTTCGTGACATTTACCGCCAGATCAACAGGAATTATCCCATTTTTCGAACCGGCAAGCTCCGTACCGGAAAAACTCCAGGAATAAAGCTCTTTTCCCGTTTCGTCTTTGACAGAGACCTGAATATCCTTTCCTGTATTTGCCGCTGCTTTTAAGATATTAGCTGCAAGGTTAATACCAACCTTTAATTTATCACTAATAAGTATTGTATGATCAACGGTTACATCAATGTTAACAGAAGCCGCTTTTTCTGTGCCTATTTGCTGTGCAAGCTTCTCAGAAGCGACCGGAATTATGACCTCTGCCGGCTTTTTATTCGTTGCTTTCTTCGCCTTATTTAATATCTCCTGGGTATTTACCTCTACAGATGCTTTTATCTTATTATCTGCCGTAGTAAAGGAAACCTTTACCGAAACATTGTTTTTACTGCTTGAAATAATATCCGTTACCGGTGCAGGCGTAGGTTCGGCAGTAGGTATCGGAGTCACTGTATCCTCCGGTGCCTTTGTCGGCTCTTCTGCGGGGGGTGTAGTAGTTGTGATATCCCCTGTTTTATAAAGGTAAAAATCATCCAGGGTACCCCAACCTCCGCCTGCACATTTGATATATGCTCCTATGGTTACTTCGCCATTTTCCACAACAATATTATTGACAGCCGGATTATTCCAGTTTACCCAACCGGATACTCCTGTGGCTTGCTGGTAATTCTTACCGTCTGCCAGAGCGTAGATATACATATCGGGTGAAGCACCGGCGTCCCCTCCCTGAAGCCATAAGCTAAAGCTGTAAATCCCCGGCTCCAACCCGGTAATAGTCTGTTGGACTTTAAAATCCACACCTGCCGCAGAGTAATAATGCAGGGAATAGTCGCCTGTTTTTGCATCAGATGTTTTGTTTTGGTAGTCGGTCTGAGCAGTTCCATTGGTATAAGTAATCTTCCATGGACTTCGATCGCTGCTTTCAAAGCTTGGATTTACGATATAATTCCTTGGGTTCACAGTAACTGTACAAAGGATTGTCTTTTCATATCCTGCAATAGTGCCGTGCACTTTATAGATGCCTGCTCCGCCATTAACGGCAGCCTGCAGCTCGGCTGCATCCCAGGTCACATTTACTTTAGCTTTGGAATTGTCATTGTAGGTTACTTCTGCCCTCTCCGGTAACTGTATTGTTTCGCCAAGGGTAACACTCAAAGTAACATTCTGAGCCGCATCAATCCGCAAATCTGTGAAGGCCCCTGTATTTACATATTTAAATACTTTCAAGGATTCGAGAGGGTGACCTGTAAAATCAAATAACGCCTGGTTATCCCAAGAGGAACCTCCATACCAGACTCCCGCGTCCGTCGGATCGTATTCCTTTGCATAGCTGGAAGCCCATCCGGAACCATATTGCTCCCAGATTAATTTATTTGTCTCAAGCTGGTCCGGGGTGCCTACCGGAATCCATGCAGGTTCCCAATAAAACACTCCAATGCCCGCCTCTCCTACATTGGCGACCGCCTGAATTACATCCCGCAGGGAATTGGCCTGTCCCTGAACAGTCGGCTGGTAATCTGCCAACACGGACCCTTCTTTTATAGTATTGGCATGTCCGTCACCGTCTTCCAAGGTATATGCGTAAGAAGTTTCGGCAACCATAACCTTTTTATGATAGGTTGCTGCCACACTGTCTAATACACTTGTCAAGTTCGTCAGGCTGCCATGCCAGTACGGATAATAGGAAGAGGCGAACACATCATAGTCAACTCCATTATCATTTAATATCTTCGCATAACTTAAATAGCGCCCGGAAGTCTCAGGATCGGTAAAATGCAAGGCTACTAAAATTGCCGCCCCTGTATTTTCAGAACAGATATCCCGTACTGCCTTACTTCCCTGGCTGAATAATACACATTTATTGACCCAGTCTGTCTCACCGCAGAAACCGTTATTGGTCTCATTCCCAATCTGAACCATTCCAATCTCAATACCATTATCAAGAAGAGCCTGAAGGGATTGCTTGGTATAATCGTACAAAGCTGTCTTTTTCCCTTCCAGTGTCATAGATGACCATGCTTTCGGAGCCTTTTGCTTCCCCGGATCCGTCCAGAAATCTGAATAGTGGAAATCCACCAGTAACTTCATACCATACTCTGCTGCTCTCTTTCCTATCTTTATTGCAGTCGCAAGATCACAATCGCCGCCTCCATAACCGTTTCCGGAGGCATCATAGGGCGCATTCCATACACGAACACGAACATAATTAACACCGGCTTCTGATAAGGTCTTAAAGATGTCCTGTTCCTCGCCTGTAGTGCCATAGAATTTTACGCCACTATTCTCCAGGGAGATAATACTTGATACATCTACCCCCTTAATAAAGTTTTCCGGCAGACCATCCACTCTCTGAACAAAAATACCTGCAGGTACAGGGTCCGGTATATCAGATGGTGCTCCGTCCAATTTATACAGCCTTATATTATCAATATCTCCCCAGTATCCGGCTGACATATCACCGGAGATGGATATATCCATTACTCCATCTTCTCCAACGGTAAAGGCTTCTGTCTCAACAGTTGTCCATTGGTCCCAGCCTGTGGTCGTAATTGCACTGTTATTTTCGCCGGCTGAAGTGGCCAAAGATAAGCCCGAAGTACCGGCTGCACCGGAAGCATCCAAAGTCACTTTATAACTGCCGGATTCCAGCCCTGTAACAGTTCGTGACAGCGTAAATGGCACCGGAACTGTTTTCTCATTCCAGATTTTTAAAATATTGGTTTTATTATTACTTGCCCACTGGTCCGTGTACACCTGATAACCTGCATCCCCATCTACCGTCATATCCAGATTCCAATTCGTTATATCCCCTGTTTCAAAATTACCATTGGCAAGACTTATTTCATAAGGCTCCGTTTGCTCCGTATCCTCTCTTGTCAAAGTAATATCATCCACATATCCGTAAGCATTCGGCACTCCCTGAATATTGATTGTAACCGGGAGACTGGAATCAGCCTCTGTGATATTGATATTATTTAAAGAAAATGTATCCCAGGTATTCCACCCGGTAGTTGTAATAGCCGCCCCCGATACTGCACCTGCTGTAAAGTAAACGCCGGCACCGCTTCCCATGACTTTCCCCGTTAAAGAATATACACCGGCCGGAAGAGAATCTACCGCCTGGCTTAGAGTAATAGTCTGGCTGGAAGCAGACGTATCCTTGACCCAGAATTTCAAACAATAAGCTCCATCTCCGCCTGTGATATAGGTATTGTCAGCATATGCCTGCCAGTCCATTGTTACGTTATTCCAGTCATATCCAATATCCCAGCCTGCTTCTGCCTGCCAGATGTCGGATTCAAAACCCGGATTCTTAATAAGCTCCTCAGCTGCTGTGCTAGCTGCCCCGACTGCTGCAGCTACTGCATTTGTATGAACCTGAATCATTGTAAAACATAAGATAACGGACATCATAAGGCTAATTCTCTTTTTTAACCAATTTGTTTTCATAAACTCCTCCTAGTTAGTCCCCATATTATTTAGATTCCCCACAGAACAGAAAACAAAGCAACTACAAGATAAAAGTTTTAATAGACTCCTGCAGGTCTGCCGCATTACTTCCCAGAATTTTAGAGGCACCACTTAACTTCTCTACTAATTCCAGCTGATTTGCAATGGTCTGCCCTACCTCCTCTGAGGCCGATGCTGTTTCCTCAGAAATAGCCGATATGTTTTCAATGGCAGACAGGGTATCCTCTTTTGCTTTATTCATACTTGCCATGACAGAGCCGATTGTCTGCAGGTTGATAGAAAGCTTATTCACGGATGCACTCATTTGATAGAATATATTTACTGTATTTTGTAAAGCATCTTCTTGTACTGCTGCGCTCTGTAAAGCCTCATCCGTTGATTCTTTCGTATCCTGTGTTTTCTTTTGTATATTTTGAATAATTTCCGCTATCTTGGATATGGAATTCCGGGACTGGTCTGCCAGCTTCCGGATCTCGTCCGCTACCACTAAAAAACCTCTTCCTGCCTCTCCCGCTCTTGCCGCTTCAATAGACGCATTCAATGACAGAAGATTGGTCTGTTCAGAAATGGAATTTATTACATTAATAATTTCACCGATAGAAGCCGCAGCCATTTCCAAATCCCTCATATTTCTAATGACCTTTTCATTAATAGAAGAAGTTTCTCTGGTTCGGACCATAAGTTCTTCTGCCACAGTCCCTCCCTGATAAATAATGTCTTTCGTGTCCTCCATAAACCGTTCAATTTCCTGCGTATTTACATGAACTTCCTGAATCTTTTCTGCCAGGGTCGACATCTGCTGCAAACAATTTGTGGAATCTTCTGCCTGCATACTGACTCCCTTTTCAATATCTTCAATAGCATAATTTATTTCTTGTGTTGCCAAAAGTAAAAGAGAAGATATCTCTTCTACCGCAGCCGCTGACACAGTTACTTCATTCCCCACTTCTGAGGAATTGGTAATCAGTGTTCTCATATGAACCAGCATGCTATTGATACTAACGGCCAGATTTTGGAACTCATCTTTACGTTTCATATGTATTTCTGCCTTTAAATTTCCTTGTTCCGCCTGCACAAGGCTGTATTGAATCTTTCCGATGATTTTACCGAATCCCGCCGAAAACAGCAAACCAATAATTATAGCAATCAAGCTGGCAAATGTAACAAAAGCAAGAGTAGTGTCTTTAATGATATCCGCATTGCTAAGAATAATGCTTTTAGGTATCAGGGTGCAGATAATCACACCGGTATTTCCGATTTTGGAGTACAAAAACAACTGGGTTTTTCCTCCTGCCCTTACATAGAAATAACCATTCTCCTTATCCCCCTTCACTGCGTTCTGATAAAAGCTTTCATTGGAAAATGTTATTTTATAAGGGTTGTCCAAGATAATCTCTCTTCCGTCGCCTGTGATAAAAGCTGTTGTGCATCCCTGGTCAAAATTCATCTTCTGCAAGGCTTCCTGTACTTTTGCCGTCTTTACGTCAATAACAACATATCCTTTTCCTTTCACAAAGGGTACCGTACAGGATAAGACATAGGACTCCGGAGAAATCCCAGCCTTTTCATCAATATAACGATGATAACCGGCCCACAAATATTTAACTCCCTTATCTAATTGTTTTCCTTCATCTGACAGCAAATATCCGTCATAGGTTCTGGTTAAATCGCCGCTTGATGCGTAACTTTTACCATAACTTGATATCACATTAAAAGAATTCACAAATTCATCGGAAGATACTATCTTTGCATACCTTTTATATAATATCTTATAGGTATCCTCTTCCTCTTTTCCATTCTTTGACGCACCTGTATAGTAATTTACAAAATCCTCATCCGTTGTCAGCTTGATAATCTCCGCGTATACTCCTTTTATCCCCAGGTCAAGATATTGTCCTGTGCTTTCCACCGTCCTCATAGCTGCATTTTCATAATTATCTGTTAATGCTTCGGAAGCCTTTGTGTAGGAAATCAAACCCAAAACAATGATAAAAAAAACCGGAATCAAAATAATACCTATTAGTTTGAAACCAATTCCCCAAATTGTAATATTCCGTGTTTTCATATAATGCATTTGAATGCTCCTCATCCTTTGTACTTTCAATGATATCGTCATTGTTGCGCAACCGGTTGTTCATATTTCTATTATATCATAGGATTAATTTGTATTATAGTATCATCATCGACAACTCTTTTTAAATTTATTGGGCATTTTGCACAATAAATCAAGGATATTTCGCGCAATTGTTGCGCACAATGTCCTTGATTAGAAATAAATAACAATTTAGGATATAAAAGTAAGGGCATTATCTTGAAAAGCTCTCGGAATAAATAACGATGATTTTGATACTTAGAAATATAACGGCTGGTTATGCTTTAAATAAAAGCGGATAATAAAGTTTCCAAGAATGAATTCAGAGAATTTAGAATTTATACAACACGAAATATAGTGCAAAAATAAAAACCCCAGTAAACACTGAGGTTTTAGAGTGGAGCTGAACTGTACAGTTTGTTAGTATAGTCTAAAGTATAATAAAAGTAAAGCCTCATTTTATCAGGCTCAGTAACAGAATCATTTTCCTACTTAAGCACTCTATAGGATCAGGGTTATCTATCTTACCCTGCCAACTAATGAATGCTTGAAATCAAAGCTGTATCTTTGTTTTGAGATAATCTGAGGTGTATACTTGCCATTAACTGACGGATTACAGCAGTAGACTACGTCATTAATAGTATGTAAGTATAAGTAAGGTTTGCCCTTTCACCTTGGCTTAAGGGAAATAATCAGACACCACTAAATAAGTGTGCCTTTAATAATTTCTATAAATTTAACAATTGCTTTTTCTTTGAATTAAATTCTTCTTGTGTAATAACACCATCGTCAAGTAATTGTTTATACTTAATTAATTCATCAGCACTAGAAAATTGATTAATGCTGTTCGTTGAAGATTGCATCTTTTCAATATACTCCTTAATTTGTAAGGCTACTTCATATTTCTTTTTTGAATTAATAACAATAGTATTCTCGTCTTTGATGAAATCATTTACTGTTTTCATACTACTATTATTCAATCCACCAACTGTTTGAAAATAAAGGTAACCTCCTGTAAATCCAGGTTTTTTAATTTGAACTGATATTACATTATTGATTGGAATGGTTTTTTGTTTTCTTGTGATACTCTCATTGATTGAAATAGCATTCCCACTTACCTCAACAGTTTTACCCATAGTACTTATTATCATAAATCCATCCTCCTATATGTATTTTTACAATTATTATAGCAAATTTTTCATATATTTTCTATCTTTTTGCACACATTAAAACCACATACTTATGATGGATAGCTTCACTCAATCTCATCATTCTTTTTATATGCTGCTCTTGCTTCATTGGGCTAATCTCTTTGGAACCTGTTGAAACAATCAACATCACTTCCAATACTCTTCATCATTTTCCGTTTTAAGAAGTGTTGATATCTTCCCGTCCGGTCTACCAACAATAAAATCGTTAGTAACGGCTGGTTATGCTTTAAATAAAAGCCGATAATAAAGTTTCCAAGAATGAATTCAGAGAATTTAGAATTTATACAACACGAAATATAGTGCAAAAATAAAAACCCCAGTAAACACTGAGGTTTTAGAGTGGAGCTGAGGGGAATCGAACCCCTGTCCGAAAGCCCATTCATTGCAGCATCTCCCATTACAGTCAATCATTTATGCAGGTCTTACCTGCTGTTCCCTCCATCAAGCGCCGGTTGACAGGCTCATGACTTTGGTAGCTTCATAATTCTTTTATCTTCTCAAAGCTTTGAAGACAAAGTGCCTTGCTAATTTGATGCCGAGGTCTTAAACCGCAAGAAGCTTAAGTTCGACAGCTGCCATTAGGCAGCGTACGCTAAATTTTCGTCTGCGTTTAAATTTAATTCTAAGTTGATGACGCGGTCCTAGTCCGCGAATGGCTTCCGCAACTTCAAAACCCCCGTCGAAACCAGTACAACCCCGAATAAAGGATTCGTGTGGTTTGCAGACTTTTGAGCTTAGTTATGCTAAATACATTTTTTATTATAACCGATAATTGTGTCTAAAATGTGTCTAAAAAAAATTAATAATATATTTAAACTCTATTCAAAGTATATACATATATGAACGATATAATCATTATTGTAGACACAAGAGAATTCTTGGTTAAATAATTTTTTTCATAAAAGGGGCCGTTGTTAACTTTCCGCATATAAGTTCGCAACAGCCCCTCCTCCTTTTTACTTCTATTGTACCATTAATGCTATTTATATTAATGAAAGATTCCTTAAGAATCCTATTATTTTTCACTTGACTTTGCTTTCTGTTCTTCCTTACGGCTTGTCCTTCACGTCAGCTTTACCGGAATACTTTCTTTTACAGCTTGTTTTTTCCGGTTTCCTGTACGAATACCTGCTACTGTCATAGAATAAGAAGTTTCCTTCCGAGAATTATTTTTTATTTTTTTAGTATCACCCTAACTAATCGAATACCCTCCGGAAGGTCTTTTTTCATTCTCATTGCACGGTGGGCCTTATCTATTAGCTGTTTTTTTGTATCTTCGGGATATTTTCCGTCAAATTCATATATGTATTCTTTGGGAATATCCTTTAACGCAGCATCTACCAGGGAGCCACCATCCTGCAAATACTTAAGAAGCGCTTCTTTTAATATTTCTTCACATGCCTGATATTTCATAAAATCTCTCTCCTATTTTTCTAATATTAGACCATTATATGCGGCAGAATTGAAAAATTGCCCTCCTATATAAAAATGGAATGTTGTACCAGCATTCCTACATAATATCCCATAGAGATAAGTTCTAATGGGGTATCAGTTTGGACAATAACAATCATACCGGGTATTATTCCAAAGAGGATCTTCGAAATGTCCTGCGGCAATATTTCACGGATTACACCATGTGGATGCGATTTTATATAGTAAGCAGGGTGTCCGGTCTAAAGGATCAGGAAGTTATCAAAAACCGGATATATGAAACACCGATACAGGTGGCAAGGTTATTTCGGATATATTATGACGGGAAGACAACTGATGTCTTTGAGGATTTGTTCAGAACTCATATAAGACTTAGTATTGCTTTGGTAGAAGATGTTATTGCCGGAGATACTGCCTCATTTGCTAAAACTATGCCGGACTTTAATACGAACGCAAAGGCCCTCTCGGCTCATTTATCACTTATGAATCCTTATCTGAATCAACCGCAGCTGGAAAATCTGCTAAAGAATCTTTTAGACATGACCTTGGACGAAGCTACCAAACGCAAAAACATGCAATATGCCGATGATGTATATCAATATGATAATATAGAATATTTTGTTCTTATGATAGCTGATATTCTATGGGGAGCTATGGTGAAAAAATTTTACAGTTAGCCTTCTTTCATCACAAAGAATAAATAACCGACATATAATATCATGATAAAGTGTCTGATATATTTCGGACCTTTAATCGTATAATATATCTTTATCCGATTATAGAAACATCCTTTTGTTTCTATAATATAAATATGTCGATTGTTTTGATAATATGTATGGAGGTGGCTTATGGAGGGTATAAAAGAATTTATTAACAATACCTGCGCCGACCTGAATGTGACATTAACTGTCAGAGAAAGGGATTGTGTAGGATGTATCTTTCGTAGAGAAGAATTCTGCCTGCTTATTGGTGAATGTAAGAAGGTCTGTTACGGAAACGAACTGAATCCATTTCTTGACTGTATATGTGCCTGCTACTGCGACTTCGGACAATGTGCCAGTACAGAATTGGCTGTACGTAAAAGAGGCTGCATAGTCGACCGCTTCATTAATCATACCCCTAAAATTATGTTTCTGAATGCTGGACCTTCTATCGTTATAACTTCTTTGCATTGGTGCCATTGATCCCCTTAAAAATAAGGGTAAACTATACTGCCTGAAATGCTTAAGTTCCCGTGCACCTCTGCGGCAGCGATAGCTTACCCTTAATTTACTTCCATTAATACAGATTCTTGACTTTAAAGTCCTTCTCTGCTTCTCTTCTCTGATCTTTTTTCGCTATATCTTCTCTCTTATCATAAAGCTTTTTGCCTCGTGCCAGGCCTATCTCCACCTTTACAAGACTGCCTTTTAAGTAAACGGTCAGGGGCACAACCGTATATCCTTTTTGTGCCACCTTACCCATCATTTTATTAATTTCATAATTATGAAGCAATAACTTTTTAATCCGAAGAGGGTCTTTATTAAAAATATTTCCCTTTTCATAAGGGCTGATATGCATGCCGTAAATATAAACCTCTCCATTTTCAATACGGATAAAAGACTCTTTTACACTGCATTTACCCATTCTCAAGGATTTTACCTCTGTTCCATGCAGTACGATACCCGCCTCAAAGGTTTCTTCAATGAAGAAGTCAAATCTGGCTTTTTTATTATTTGCAATCATTTTGATGCTGTCTTTTGCCATATACTTTATCTCCCGATTTTACATACTAACGGACATTTGGCCGTGAGGCCACTGGGTGTCGGATGTGAAATGTTTTTTATTTCACACTAATATCCATGCCCTTTCCAACACGCCTCATGTTTGCGCCGAGGATTTCGCAGGCGCAAACATGTGTGTGAAAATTGTCTTTTAATTTTCACACTACTCTTCTATTAATCTAAAGTCGATAACTTTCTGCCATTTATCGGTATCTACAACTTCGACCCGAACCTTTTGCCCAAGTTTGTAGCTCTTCCTTGTATGCTCTCCTGTCATAGAATATTTTTCTTCGTCATAAACATAAAAATCGTCTTCCATGTCGGTCACTCTTACAAGTCCTTCTACGGTATTCGGTAATTCTACATACATACCCCAGTTGGTGATACCGGATATGACACCGTCGAACTCTTCTCCGATATGCTCACTCATATATTCTACTTTTTTAAGCTTCAGAACATCTCTTTCCGCATCATCCGCTCTTCGTTCCGTTATGCTTGCCTGTCTGGCTACGTCGGGAAGAATCTTATCATAGTGGTTATAGCGTTTATCACTTAGGTTTCCTTTTAAGTTCTCTTTTATGATTCGGTGTATCTGCAAATCCGGATATCTTCTTATAGGAGAGGTAAAGTGACAGTAGTATTTTGCCGCCAGGCCAAAATGTCCATCGCTCTCAGAAGAATATTTCGCACGCTTCATAGAGCGCAGGGTAAGCCTGCTGATTAATGCCTCCTCACTTGTACCTTCAATTTTACGAAGGAGCTTCTGCAATTCCTTGGGGTGAATATCCTCCTGGCTGATTCGGATACTGTAGCCAAAATTATTGATAAAGATGCCTAATTCCTTGATTCTGTCAGAATCGGGATTCTCATGGACACGATATACAAAAGGGATCTCCTGCCAGAAGTAATCCTCTGCAACAGTTTCATTGGCAATTAACATGAAATCTTCAATTATCTTTGTTGCTTTATTTCTGTCATAAGGTTTGATATCTATCGGACGCCCGTCTTTGTCTAAAACTATCTTACTCTCCGGAAAATCAAAGTCAATAGAGCCTCTCTTGCTTCTCTTTTCCCTGAGAATCTCAGCCAGTTCTTCCATCAGACGAAACATCGGAACAAAGTCTGCATATTTTTCTTTCTCAGCCTCATCCTCATCTTCCAGTATCTTCTTTACGCTGGTATAAGTCATTCGCCTGTCTACGCAGATAACAGTTTCTGTAATCTCATGTCCTATAACAGTTCCTTTATCATCTATGTCCATGATACAGCTAAGAGCCAATCTGTCGCTGCCTGCATTCAGGGAACAGATTCCATTAGATAATTTGTGAGGTAGCATAGGGATTACCCGATCCACCAGATACACGCTGGTTCCGCGGCTTAAGGCTTCCTTATCCAAAGGCGTATTCTCTCTTACATAATGGGAAACATCTGCAATATGAACCCCCAGATGATAGATATCTCCTTCTTTGGAAAGGGTAATGGCATCATCCAGATCCTTCGCATCTTCTCCGTCAATTGTCACCGTAGGAAGGCTTCTTAAATCAGTTCTGCCTACCGGCTCTGCTTTGTCAATCTCTTCTTCTGTTGTTTCTACCTGCTCTAACACTTCTTTCGGAAATTCAAGAGGCAGGTTATAAGCTGCAATAACTGATTTGATATCTACTCCCGGGTCATTGATATGACCGAGAATTTCAATAATCTTTCCTTCGGGATTCTTTAGTTTATCTCCGAAGTTCGTAAGCTTTACAACTACTTTATGCCCGTTAACAGCGCCTTTGGTATGCTCCTTTTGAATAAAGATGTCTTTTCCGAATTTGGTATTGTCCGGAATTACGAACCCATAGTTCTTACTTTGTTCAAAGGTACCGACAACGGTAGTGTTGCTGCGCTCCAGTATGCGGATGATTTCTCCTTCTTTTCTTTTGCCTTTTTGCCCTTCTCTTACACTCACAAGCACCTTATCATTGTGAAGAGCTCCCTTCGTAGCATTCTCCGGTATAAAGATATCATCTTCTTCTCCTTCAATAATTACGAAGCCAAAGCCCCTCTGAGTCCCTGAAAAAGTACCGGTTTTTGTGTTATTATCCGATACCCGGTATTTGCCTGCATTATCCACTTCTATTTTACCGTCAGCTGCTAATGCTTCCAGGATTTCTCTGAAATCACTTTTTTCATTTCTTGGTACCTGCAGGATAGCCGCCATTTCTTTTAATTTCATTGGCTTATATTCTGTACTGCTTATAAATTCCAGCAGAATTTTTTTTCTTTCTTCCAATAATATTTTATCCATATATCCTCTTTCTGTTTGATTGCAATCTTATTATTATATTTCAGCTTAGAATTAATAATCTCAGAATTAGTATTCCAGAATTATTAACTATAAAATCATGGATGATAGAGTTAACAATTATATCTTCGATTAATGTCCTTCTACTATATTATTATTTTTAGTATACCATAATTCTCCTGTATTTAATACTGTATTTTGCAATATCCCATGTCAAAAGCCTGAAAACCAATTTATGGAATACTAAATTTATAAAATAAAAAAACATCCCTGAAACCATTATGGATTCAGAGATGCTTCAATCAACCTATCGTGATAGTTTAATTATAGTACGTTTAAAATGATGGAGAAAACGAAGAAAATAACGCTAAGAATGATGGTTGCTTTTAATAAACCACCTTCTCTTGATCTGCTTCTGTTCTTACCCCAATAAGTATCTGCTAAACCACTGATAGAACCGGAAAGACCGGCAGATTTACCTTCCTGTGCTAATACACAAGCGGATAATGCAAAGCATGCAATTACAAATATAACAGTTACGACTATTTTTAATACTTCCATTGCGACACCTCCTAACACACTACTTTAATTATATCACAGGTCTGTAAAAAAGACAACCTCTTAAGCTTATTTTTTGATTAGCAGTGAATTTCCGGTCATTTCAGCAGGTTTTGTCATGCCCATCATCTCAATAAGAGTAGGCGCGATGTCAGCAAGGCAGCCGTCTTCTTTTAAGCCATATTCCTTATCGTAGTTTACAAGGATAAAAGGAACCGGATTCGTTGTATGGGCTGTAAAAGGTTCGCCTGTCTCATAGTCGACTAATTGCTCTACATTTCCATGGTCTGCGCAGATGAACATCTGACCGTCAACTTTAATCAGTGCCTCATATACCTTGCCTACACACTCATCAATTGCTTCTACGGCCTTCACAGCAGCTTCTACGATACCTGTATGTCCAACCATATCCGGATTTGCAAAGTTTACAATAATTACATCATATTTTAAGGATTCAATCGCTTCTACTAATTTTTCAGCAACTGTATAAGCACTCATTTCAGGCTGTAAATCATAGGTCGCAACCTTTGGAGAACCGACAAGAACTCTTTCTTCTCCTTCGTTTGGCACTTCCACACCGCCGTTGAAAAAGAAAGTTACATGAGCATATTTTTCAGTCTCTGCTATTCTGAGCTGCTTTAAATTATTCTCAGCAAGGAATTCTCCGAAAGTATGAGTAATTCCAACTTTATGGAAGGCAACTAATTTATGTCCGATAGTAACATCATAATCGGTAAAGCATGCATAGGTTAATTCCATTCTTCCCTTTGCTCTTGCAAAGCCTGCAAATTCATCATCACAGAATGCTCTGGTTATTTCTCTTGCACGGTCAGGTCTGAAATTAAAGAAAATTACGGAATCTTTTTCTTTAATAACAGCAACCGGCTTGCCATTTTCCATTACTACTGCGGGTACCACAAATTCATCATTTACTTCTTTATCGTAAGAAGCCTGAATTGCTTCCGGGGCACTTTCTACCTCTACTCCTTCGCCATTAGCCAGAGCGCGGTATGCTTTTTCTACTCTGTCCCAACGGTTATCACGGTCCATAGCATAGTAACGTCCCATTACGGAAGCTACCTTACCAACCCCGAGTTCTTTCATTTTCTCTTCCAGAGCAATAACATAACCTTTGCCGGAGGTCGGAGGTGTATCTCTCCCGTCTAAGAAAGCATGTACATATACATTCTTAATTCCCTCTCGCTTAGCCATCTCCAGTAATCCGTAGACATGTGTGATGTGGCTGTGTACACCGCCATCAGAAAGAAGTCCGAATAAGTGAAGATCGGAATTATTCACTTTGCAATTTTCCATTGCCTGCTTTAGTGCTACATTCTGGAAGAAGTCTCCGTCCTGAATTTCTTTTGTAATTCTGGTCAACTCCTGATAGATAATTCTTCCTGCACCCATATTCAGATGTCCTACTTCGGAATTACCCATCTGACCATCGGGAAGTCCTACTGCCAGACCGCTGGCATATCCTTTTTCCCAAGGATACTCAGCCATAATTTTATCCATTACAGGCCTATTTGCTAATTTTATAGCATTGCCCTCTGTCTTATCATTTAATCCATAACCATCTAAAATCATTAATACTGTAGGTTTTTTACTCATATGAATACTCCTTTTCCAAATGCTCACAGAAAGCAAGTCTTAATCATGCCGGTATCTGCGGGCTTCATTCAATAATTTCAGGCAGCCTATAACTGCGAATTCTTACACAGGATTATTCACCCTGCGTAAGATGATATAACAACACCTTCATTATATAACAATTTTGTGAAAGTGCAAGTTTTTGAAAAGCATTTTCATTTAATTATTTATAGTTAACAATTTTCCCAAAATCCGGTTTTAAGCTGGCTCCGCCTACAAGACCGCCATCAATATCCGGCTGAGAGAATAACTCTGCTGCAGAATCTGCTGTTACACTTCCGCCGTACTGAATTCTGATTGCTGCTGCAGTATCGGTATCATAGATTTCAGCGATACACTCACGGATAGCTTTGCATACTTCCTGCGCCTGCTCTGAAGTTGCCACCTTACCGGTTCCGATAGCCCAGATAGGCTCATAAGCGATAACAGCTGTTTTTGCCTGGTCAGGAGTTATATTTAAGAAAGCAATCTTAATCTGCTGACGGATAAAATCAATGGTTACACCCTGTTCTCTCTGTGTAAGAGATTCGCCGCAGCAGATAATAGGAGTAATGCCGTGCTCAAATGCCTTTAAAACTTTTTTATTTACAGTGACATCTGTCTCGGCAAAATATTCTCTTCTTTCGGAATGTCCGATTATTACATAACGAACACCGATATCATCAAGCATTCCCGGAGCGATTTCACCGGTAAAAGCACCGCTCTCTTCAAAATGCATATTTTCAGCACCGATTTGTATATTGGAACCTTTGGCAGCTTCAACAGCTGTTGTTAAAGAAATGGCGGGAACACAGAATATAACATCTGCTTCCTCTGTTGCTACAAGGGGTTTTAACTGATTGATTAGTGTTACGGTCTCACTGGGAGTCTTATTCATCTTCCAGTTACCGGCAATAATTTTTTTACGCATAACGCTCTCCTTTTTCATCAAGAAAAGGGACTGTCAGGCATTACCGCTGCCAGTCCCTGGTTCTTTCTATCATTATTTATCGTTAGCTGCAGCTACTCCGGGAAGTTCTTTTCCTTCCAGGAATTCAAGTGAAGCACCGCCGCCTGTAGAGATATGTGTCATCTTATCTCCAAAACCTAAGATATTAACAGCTGCTGCAGAATCACCGCCACCGATGATTGTAACAGCATCAAGATCAGCAAGCGCTTTGGCAACTGCAATAGTTCCCTTTGCAAAGTTAGACATTTCGAATACACCCATAGGTCCATTCCAAACAACCGTCTTAGCATCTTTTAAAGCATCTTCATAAAGCTTACAGGTCTTTTCTCCGATATCAAGTCCGAGCCAGCCTTCATCAATTCCTTCTTCACTGGTTACAGTCTTAAATTCTGCATCATTGTTGAATTCTTTTGCTTCTATAGTATCAACAGGAATTAAAAGCTTAACGCCCTTTTCTGCTGCTTTCTCAATCATTTCTTTTGCATAGTCAAGGTAATCTGCCTCTAACATAGAGCTGCCGATTTCCTCACCCTTTGCTTTCATGAAAGTATATGCCATACCTCCGCCAATGATAAGAGTATCTACTTTATCAAGCAGGTTGTTGATTACGGAAATCTTACTGGAAACTTTGGAACCGCCAAGAATTGCTACGAAAGGTCTCTCAGGATTATTTACGGCATTGCCAAGGAAATCGATTTCTTTCTGCATTAAGTAACCTACCACTGCAGTATCAACGTATTTTGTGATACCAACATTAGAGCAGTGAGCTCTGTGAGCAGTACCGAAAGCATCATTTACAAATACATCACAAATAGATGCAAGGTCTTCGCTGAAAGCATCAACGTTCTTTGTCTCTTCTGCTCTGTAACGGGTATTCTCAAGAAGAACAACATCACCGTCCTTCATTTCTGATACTGCCTTTTTTGCATTCTCGCCAACTACTGTAGCATCTGCCGCAAAGGTTACAGGCTGTCCCAACAGTTCTGTAAGTCTTTTAGCTACGGGAGCCAAAGATAATTCCGGCTTGGGTTCACCCTTGGGTTTTCCAAGATGAGAGCAAAGGATAACCTTTCCGCCATCATTAATCAATTTCTTAATAGTAGGAAGAGCTGCTACCAGACGATTCTCGTCTGTAATTTTACCTTCCTGTAAGGGTACATTAAAGTCACAGCGAACTAGGACTCTTTTTCCTTTTACATTGATATCATCAACAGATTTCTTATTAAGCATAAAATTGCTCCTTTCAATATGATGTTACACATTAATATTGATATATACATTAAAAGGGTCCGAGCTTTATAGAAAGTCAAGGAGGGTTCGGTAAACGTTCCTCGACTTTTTTTCAAAGACCGGACCCAAAATAGGATCAATAAATTATGGAATTACAGTTGGTATTATGCTAATTCAGCAAAATATTTGATTGTTCTTACCATCTGGCTTGTGTAAGAATTTTCATTGTCATACCAAGCAACAACTTTAACTAAAGTCTTATCTCCGTCAAGAGGTGTAACCTTTGTCTGAGTTGCATCGAATAAAGAACCTTCACTGATACCGATGATATCGGAAGATACTAATTCTTCTGTTGTGTAACCGAAAGAAGCATTTGCTGCTGCTTTCATAGCTGCGTTTACATCATCTTTTGTTACTTTGCTCTTGCAAACAGCAACTAATTCTGTGATAGAACCGGTAGGGGTAGGTACACGCTGAGCTGCTCCGTCTAATTTACCTGCTAATTCAGGAATAACAAGACCGATTGCTTTAGCAGCACCAGTTGAGTTAGGAACGATATTTTCAGCAGCTGCACGAGCTCTTCTTAAATCTCCCTTAGGATGAGGACCATCTAATGTCATCTGGTCACCGGTATAGGAATGAATTGTAGTCATGAAACCTTTTTCGATTTCAGATAAGTCATTTAATGTTTTAGCCATAGGAGCTAAGCAGTTTGTTGTACAGGATGCTGCGGAAATAATAGTATCTTCTGCAGTTAAAGTTTTTTCGTTAACGCCGAATACAACGGTAGGAAGATCATCACCTGCGGGAGCAGAGATTACAACCTTCTTAGCACCTGCATCGATGTGTGCCTGAGATTTAGCTTTGGATACATAGAAGCCTGTACACTCAAGTACAACGTCTACTCCGATTTCTCCCCAAGGAAGATCTGCTGCATTTTTCTCAGCATAGATTTTGATTTCTTTACCGTCAACAACGATAGAAGATTCTTTAGCTTCTACTTTATCTGCTAAAGCATATCTTCCCTGTGCTGTATCATATTTTAATAAGTGTGCAAGCATCTTGGGATTTGTTAAATCATTGATAGCTACAACTTCATATCCTTCTGCTCCAAACATTTGTCTGAATGCAAGACGTCCAATACGTCCAAAACCATTAATTGCAACTTTTACTGCCATGATAAAATTCCTCCTATGAATTAAGTGGTTAATTATGGTAATCCTTTGTTTGTTAAAGAATCATCAACCTGTAATGTATTGTACATAATTCTAAACAAAAATTCAAGACCATTTTCCAAAAAACAGATAAAAATTAAGTAAAAAATGTAAATTATATGTTATACTGTGTATACAGTGCTTTATGAATACACTGATCCGGGCCTGTAATTGTGATATTTCAGGTGCAGATATATCCATTTAAGAGGACACAGTATTCATTTATAATATATCACACGCAAATATAACAGTACTGTTTTTACAGAAGAAAGGACTGAAATTATGGACAGACAAATATTGTGGGATTGTCATATGCACTCTTCTTTTTCTGCTGACTCGGATACGCCTATGGAAGTTATGATCCATCGCGCTGTTGAAACGGGACTACAGGGAATTACTTTTACGGAACATCTGGATCCGGATTACCCTGTTACTCCGGACAATCTGGATTTTTCTCTGAATATTCCGGCTTACAAAGAAAAGCTGGCTGAACTTTCAGATATATATAAGGATAAAATTCAGGTACGTTTCGGAATTGAACTGGGACTGCAGATGCATCTGGGAGAATATTTTGACTCACTTCTCTCTCAGACACCTTTTGATTTCGTTATCGGTTCATCCCATCTTGTCCATGGGTATGATCCTTATTACCCGGAATTTTTTGAAGGACGTAAGGAATTTTTATGTTATATGGAATATTTTGAATCCATTCTTGAAAACATTTCCGCATATGACGGATTTGATGTTTACGGACATATTGATTATGTTGTCCGTTATGGTCCTAACAAGAACCGGGAATATTCTTACGGACGGTATAAAGATATTTTGGATGAGATTCTGAAGAAACTGATTTCCATGGGAAAAGGCATCGAACTTAATACAGGCGGATATCATTATGGTCTTGGAGAACCCAATCCATGTACTGCCGTAATAAGGCGCTATAGAGAACTTGGCGGAGAGATCATCACCATCGGAGCAGATGCGCATACTCCGGATAAAATCGCCTGTGCATTTGATAAAGCTGCCAGTGTACTGGAAGCCTGTGGTTTTCGTTACTATACAATCTTCAAAGACCGTAAACCGGAATTTATTTCTCTGTAAAACGTGTCAGTACTTGCCTATATGGCAGTTCCTATAATATAATATTATATATGATTTCAGAAGCCCAATTTCCAAACTGCTCCAAATACTGTTTCTCTGGTCTGCATCATAGCTGATCATGATAAAAAACTGACAGCAGATATGGAAATTGCAGCTTTCTGTATATATTCGTAACTGTCCGGTGTCTCCATATTTATGTTTTATATGTCCCGACACTGCCCGGTTACTGTATTTTTCATAAACCAGGGAGGAATATTATGGCTAAAAAAAGACTCCAGAAGAAACGTTCTTCATCAACAGTCAGAAAGCAGGAATCAGAAATTTTACAAGTGACTACTTCCAAAACTGAGCCTGTCAGAGTTGAAACTTCTAAAGTAGAACCTGTTAAGGTCGAGACTTCCAAAGT
>JAEXGM010000127.1 GCA_023450835.1 Bacillota bacterium
ATAGAAACTTTACCGGAGGGAGTGAGAGAAGCTGAATATTATTTCTACTATAGAATTTCACGCAGGGAGTAAGGAAGAATTGCTGCCCGGTTTTGAATCCGACTTTACATACATTGCTTCAAGAGCAGAGCTGGATAAATTCACTGAGCGTTTTGTTCCCTGGCACTGGCATAAAGCGGTAGAATTATTTTATATTGAAAGCGGTTTACTGGAGTATTGCACCCCGAAAGGTAAAGTGCTATTTCCCGCAGGTTCCGGCGGAATGGTAAATAGCAATGTGCTTCATATGACAAGGATGATGACGGAGTTAGATAAGAACATTCAGCTCCTGCATATATTTGATGCATCTTTCATATCCGGGCAGCAGGGAAGCCGGATAGAACAAAAGTTTACCGCTCCGATTACTACGGCTTCACAGTTAGAGATAATCGCCCTGTATCCCGAAAATCCGGCACATACCCAGGTGCTGGATGCCATTCGTGATTCTTTTCAGCTTTCAGAAAAGGACTTCGGATATGAAATAAAACTGCGCTCCATCTTGTCCGATATATGGATTCAACTTTTTACAATTGCAAAACCGTTGTTGGAAGAAAAAAATGCTTATAATAAAATAAATGATAAGATAAAAATGATGATGATATACATCCATGATAATTATATGAAAAAACTCTCAATCTCAGAGATTGCCGCTGCTTCTTACTCCAGTGAACGTGAGTGCTTCCGGGAATTTCATGATAATCTTCATATGACACCTGTTGCATATATCAGAAACTACCGAATCCAAATGGCCTGTCACATGCTGGCAAGGACCCGTGAATCCATCACCTTTATCGGTCATGCCTGCGGATTTGAAAGCAGCAGCCACTTCGGAAAGGTCTTTCGGGAATACATCGGATGTACGCCGTTAGAATATCGTCGTAAAATGGCAGGATAACGATATTTTAAGGCAGGTATAAAATATTTATTTAAAAGTTATTACGGTATAATGACTTCCATAGAGGTGAAGGGCAAGCGGAAAGGTAAGATTATTGCATTCACCTTATAACAACTATTTGTATGGAGGTTATGCGATGATAAAGTTAAATATTTTAAGGAATATGAATGGCTTTCTTCAGAAGGTAAATGAGTGTGACGGACGGGTCAATCTGCTGCATCCGGACGGCAGAAAAGAAAACATTAACAAAGAATTTAAGGTACAAAGTGACTTACTGCAAAAGTACAGGGATAACAAGAATTGCCTTAAACTCTCGCTGGATATAGCAGAACCGAAAGACTATATGCGAATAATCTTTTATACGATTGAGAATTGCTGATACTTACATCAAAGAAAAATCATGCAATAACCGCTGCATGGTAGAAATAGCATACTTATATTGTCTATATTTTAGGAGCCCGATTAAAGGGCTCCTGTCTTTTTTACAGGAATAATCATTTATGGTAATTATGGTATCTGATTTGTATTTCTTTGGTATTTCATTTTATCCCAAGAAGTTTTATAATGAAGACATCAAAAGGAATGAAGGGTATCAACTTGATAAAGTAATAAGGATAATAAATAAAGTCAAACCATTGATAAAGGAGGTTTAAGATGGAGTTAAAAGAAATTATGCCGGTTTTATTTGTAGGTCATGGTTCACCCATGAATGCAATTGAAGATAACCGTTTTACAAAGAGGTGGGAAGCGGCTGCGCTTAAAATACCGAGACCAAAAGCAATTCTGTCTGTGTCTGCACATTGGTACACTCCTGATACGGGGGTATTTACAGAAGCCAAACCCAGGCAGATTTATGATATGTATGGATTCCCGAAAGAATTATACGACTTAAAATATGATGCCTCCGGCTCGGTAGCATATGCGGGGGAAGTATTAGAGTTATTAAAAAACGAAGCTGTTTCGGATAACAGGTGGGGAATGGACCATGGCACCTGGGCGGTGTTGTGCAAAATGTATCCCAAAGCAGATGTTCCGGTATTTCAATTAAGTATTAACAGTACAAAGAACGCCTCTTATCACTACGAACTAGGTAAGAAACTGGCCTCTTTAAGAGAAAAAGGGGTGCTGATTATGGGAAGCGGAAATGTAGTTCATCACCTGGGAAAGGTCAACTGGGAGATGGAGGAACAGGGATACCCCTTTGCGGCAGAATTTGATGGTTATATTAAGGAAGCTATATTAAATGGGGATATTGACAGTGTTTTGAATTATCAGAAATCCAAGGCTTCCAGAGATGCTTTCCCCACACCGGAGCATTTCTACCCTCTGCTTTATGCTCTGGGGGCAGCCGGAGAGAAATATCAGGCGGAAGTATTTAATGAAGCCTATGTGCTGGGTTCACTGTCTATGACAAGCTATTTACTTGGCTAGTATCTGGGTGACTAAGTTTCTGCCATTTAAGCTTAACGATGCAGAACCTAATGAGATGCATTAGTATTCGGTCCCATGACATTCTGCGCCATTAGATCAAAGGTCAGGCGCCTGGTTCACTAAAATGTGGAATTAATTGAAGAAGAAGGAAACAGATAAAGAATTACCCTGTTTTATCCGATACAGATATCAGAAAACAAACAGGGTGAGAGCATGATAATAGATATTGAAATAAAAATTGCAGATGACAACGGAATTACTTTGAAGCATTATGTCAAACGGCTGGATGACTATACCGATGGAACTATCCGGCTGGAGGATATAACGGGGACTGGCAGCTCCTTTAAGGAATTGTTAGATAAATACTTATCCCACAGCGGAAGAAAAGTGAGGGAGAAACTGCTTCCCTCTGCAAAACAATGTGCCGAGAAACATAGGAACACGGCAGCTTTAATTAAGCTTGAGAACAGGGGGAAGGAATTGGTCCATCAGACTCTTTCTCAGGTGGTAAGTAAATATGAGGCTAATTTTCAGACCTTAGAGGAAGAGAATATTCATGGTGAATGTTCCTGATATGATGATAACCTGAATTGCGATATCTGTCTGATGCAGTATCGCAATTTCTATTAAAACAACATATTAAATAATTGATATAATGGCAATATAAGAAAATTACTTATAAACCTCTGCTATCAATAAAATATGTGCCGGAAGGTACGGGAATGAGGTGAAATAACATGGAGAAAGAAAATTCCCTAAAGAAAATTAAGAACTATATAGACAGCCATCTGCAAGAAAATCTGGACCTGGATAAACTTGCCAAGGAAGCCGGCTATTCAAAATACCATCTGGAGCGGCTCTTTACGAAAAATTATGGCTGTACACTTACAAAGTATATCAGGGAAGAAAGGTTAAAAGCAGCGGCAATACAGCTCGCCTTTACCAATGCATCTATTATGGAGATAGCCCTTGAAGCCTGTTATGAATCCCAGCAGGCATTTACGCTGGCTTTCAAAAGATTATATCAGATAGCTCCCGGCAGCTACCGGAATAACATCAAGCAGGCATTAAGCAGCACAAACTTTGCTATGATCTTAAGCAATGCATATGAAAGGAGGATGGCAGCATGAGTCTGGTCCCTTATGTAATTGAACAGTCTTCAAGAGGAGAGAGAAGTTATGATATCTATTCCAGACTGTTAAAGGATAGAATTATATTCTTGAACGAGGAGGTCACAGATGTGTCTGCAAGTCTTATTGTAGCACAGATGTTATTCTTAGAAGCAGAGGATCCGGGCAAGGATATTAACCTTTACATTAACAGTCCCGGCGGTTCTGTATCAGCAGGATTTGCCATCTATGATACCATGAAGTATATTAAATGTGATGTATCTACCATATGCGTCGGTTTGGCTGCCAGCATGGGTGCCTTTCTTTTAGCGGGAGGAACCAAGGGTAAGCGTTATGCTCTTCCCAATGCGGAAGTCATGATACATCAGCCCTCCGGCGGAGGCAATGGTACGGCAAGCGATATCAGGATTATGAGTGAGAAAATTCAGAGGACAAAACGCCGCCTCAATGAAATCCTTTCCCAAAATACCGGAAAAAGTCTGGAAGTAATTGAAAAGGATACCGAGAGAGATAATTATATGACCGCAGCGGAAAGCGTGGAATACGGTCTCATTGATAGCATTATGGAAAGAAAACCTGCTAACTAATTAAGTCTGCACTCTACACTGCCTTGCGAAGGTTGAACTTAACCTGCGCAGGGCAGTACTTATATGTCCGCGTGCTAATCACAAAGTGTTTTAGCTAATGAGTATGATTGTGAGTATGGTGAAGGTCCGGGGTATGGCTGTGAGCATGGGTCATAGGAGCATGAGTATGTACATGGCTGTGCTCTTCGGTCACAGGTTCTTCGTGGGTATGGTAATGATGTCCGTCATTGTGGCTGTGCCTGTGTTCATGTGTAAGAGACATATGAGAATGAAGATGGCGGTGCCTTTCATTGGAAGCCAGATAAGCACCTGCCAGAAAGAGAAGCAGAGAGATAAAAAAGCCATAAGTCAGCCGGTCACGGAAAATCAGAAAGGATAGGAGTACTCCAAGAAAAGGAGCAACGGCATAGAATGCCCCGGTCCTTGCAGCCCCCAGTTCTCTCTGTGCCAGTACATAGAAGAAAATACTAAGGCCATAAGAGATAAAGCCAAGTAAAAAGGCAGCAAGGACAAAAGAAATATGCAGGGAAATTTTTTCGGTAAAGAAGCTTATTATCAGGGCGCCAATACCGGAACCATAGCCTTTCAGGATAACAATCTCCATAGGGCTCTTAAGAGAGAGCATACGGGTGCAGTTATTTTCAAAACCCCAGCAGATGCTTGCTGCAAGGACAAGAAGAGAACCTGAGGAGAAAGCAAGGCTTCTTATATCATTCATGCTAAGAATCAGGCAGCCTGCGGTAATAAGAATGAGGGCCTTCCAAAGTCTGCTGCCGATGGATTCCTTGAAGATAAAAAATGCAATGAGGGCGGTGGCCACAATCTCAAAATTACCTAATAAAGACGCATTGGCGGCACTGGTCTTTGTCAAGCCAAGCATTAAAAATATGGGAGCTGCGATATCCAATAATATCATCCCAAGGATATAGGGCAGCTCTTTTTTTGTTAGCCTGGCTTCCTGCTTTCGGTCAGAAGTCCTGGTAATCACGTAGAGTATCGTCATTCCAAAGCCTGCTCCTAAATAAAGTAGAGCCGCCAGCAGAGTAGGCGGAAGGTCATTTAAGAGCAGCTTTGAAAAAGGAGAGTTCAAGCTGAATAAAAAAGCGGCCAATAAGGCATAAATGTAGGAAGAATGTGCGGAAGCTTTCATAATTACCTCATTTCCTGAAAAATTCGTGTATTGTATTGCAGTGCCTTCGTTGTCGAAAGAGATGATTGCAAGGAGAGACACTTCTCAGTGATTGTGACTGATAAAAAAGTAAAGGTATCCCCCCTGGGGGGATACCTTTACTTTAGCATAATGAAAGAAGAATAGCAATATCGGAAAAATAATTGTATTTTTTGTTGAGTATGCTATAATTCTCTATGTGTTAATTTTAAGAAACAAATTAATGGAATTGAGATAAAAACGGACGGAAAAAGAGCCCCCGCGAAAACTGGTGTAAGTAATCAGATTACTTGAAATCCGGAGGCTCTAAAAGGTTTAGGTGATTTGAATTTTTACAGTTACAGTATAATCTACTTTTATTCATTTATCCAATTTATTGTTTAAATGGGACAGATAAATAAAAGTTATGACCTTTAGGGGATAACAGGAGGCGTTCAGGTGGAACTGCACTATCTAAGGATATTTCATACTATAGCAAAATACTTGAGTTTTAAAAAGGCTTCAGAGGTACTTTGCGTCAGCCAGCCTGCCCTGTCCATTCAGATTAAGAAGCTTGAGAGCGGGACCGGGCTGAAGCTTTTTAATAAGATAGGAAACAGAATCGTATTAAGTGAAGACGGAGAGATGCTCTACCGTTATACCCAGAAGATATTTGCCGTTGTAGAGGAACTGGAGAATCATATTCAGAATCTTGGAAATGAAATAGCCGGTACGATAAATCTGGGAGCGAGCAATACACCAGGAGTCTATATTCTTCCAAAAGTCATTGGGGAAATGAAGAAAAGATACCCCAAGGTTTCGGTCAACCTTCATGTGGCAGACACCTCGGAAATTGCCAACCTTATTGAAAACGGGACTCTTGATGTGGCGGTAAACGGAGGAAACGGTAATTACAACAGTAATATCTATGCCCAGAAGTTGTTCCAGGACAAGCTTGTGATAGTGGCGTCACCGGACAACCCTCTTGCTTCAAAGAAATCCGTTGAGATTCAGGAATTATCCGATATTACTTTTGTTGTCCATAGTATAACCTCACAGCTTTATACGTATTATAAGAAGTTTGTAGAAGAGTATGGACTGGCAGAAAATATCGGCATGCACTTTGGAAGTATTGATGCTATTAAGTATGCCATTTATGCAGATCTTGGAGTATCCATCCTGCCCTTTTATGCCGTGAAATCCGAGATAGAGAAAGGGATGCTTACGGAACTTCATGTTGACTGCGGCAAATTGGAATACCCGTATAGCCTGATATATAATAAAAACAAACACTTGTCCGTAACGACCGGCAAGTTTATTGAGATATTAAAAGAGGTTATCTAATGGAAAGGAGCTATATATGAAATTAATGATTGCATCTGATATACACGGATCGGCGTATTACTGTGATAAAATGCTGGAAGCCTATCAAAGAGAGGGGGCAGATAAACTTCTCTTGTTAGGGGATATTCTCTACCATGGCCCCAGAAATGACCTGCCTATGGGCTATGAACCGAAAAAAGTTATTGAGTTGTTAAATAACGTAAAGGATGAACTGCTCTGTGTTCGGGGGAACTGTGATACGGAAGTTGACCAGATGGTATTGAATTTCCCTGTTCTGGCGGAATATTGCATTCTTTATCTGAATAATCGCATGGTTTTTGCTACCCATGGCCATCACTTTAATCCGGATAATAAACCCTCCATTAAAAAGGGAGATATCCTGTTGAATGGACATACCCATATTCCGGCATGGGAGGAGAGGGAAGATTTTATCTATGTCAATCCCGGCTCTGTATCCATACCAAAGGAAAATAGTCCTCACAGCTATATTCTCTGGGATGAGGAAGTATATTTTAAGAATCTGGAAAGTGAAATTTATAAAAAAGTCTCTCTGTAATATAATCTTCAAAAGGCCGGCAATGGGCTTAAAGTTAATAAGTACTATGAATATATATTCAGATGTATATGAATTTCATACATTACATGGATAATTAAGGAAAACAAAAGCTGGGAATTTAATGGTATCCCGGCATGTTTTAATAGAAATCATTATCATTTTGCAGACACAAGCTGTGTATAAATACTTTATTTATTCATTGCAAACATGTAAGATATGTGGTATCATAAAAAGCAAAAATTTAATGAACTACAATGGGGTATTATTTCCCGGCAGATTATTGCAAACAGCATACATCATGCTGCTATTTTTACGTATATTTGTTCTTACCCGCGGCAAATATTTGCTTAAAGGCACAGACTACAGATAGAAAGCTAGAATATTTTAATTACGGTGGAGGAAGATATGATTAAAGTAGTTAAATTCGGCGGGAGTTCCTTAGCAAACGCAGAACAGTTCAAGAAGGTGGGGGCCATTATTCGTTCCGACGAAGCAAGAAGGTATGTAGTTCCTTCAGCACCCGGCAAACGTAATTCCAAGGATACAAAAGTAACAGACATGCTTTACCAGTGCTATGATATGGCAGTGGCAGGAGCGGATATTACAAAACCCCTGGATGAAATTAAAAAGCGCTATGTGGAGATTATAGAAGGTCTTGACCTTGCCATGTCTCTTGATAAGGAATTTGAACAGATAGCTGTTGACTTTAAAGCAAAAATAGGTTCCGATTATGCTGCTTCCAGAGGAGAATATTTAAATGGTCTCATTATGGCAGAATATTTAGGGTATGAATTTATAGATGCAAAAGATGTTATATTCTTTGATAGTAAGGGAGTATTTGATGCGGACAAGACAGACTCCGTGTTAATCGAGAGACTGAAAACTACAGAAAAGGCTGTTATTCCCGGCTTTTATGGAGCGCTGGAGAACGGAAATATTAAGACCTTTTCCCGCGGTGGTTCCGACATTACCGGTTCTATTGTAGCAAAAGCTGTACAGGCTGATATTTATGAGAACTGGACGGATGTATCCGGGTTCCTGGTTTCGGACCCCAAAATCATTAAAGACCCCGAAGTAATCTCTACGATTACCTACAAAGAACTTCGTGAGCTATCTTATATGGGAGCTGGCGTATTGCATGAAGACGCTATATTCCCGGTAAGAAAAGAAGGTATTCCTATTAATATCCGCAATACCAATGCGCCGGAAGATCCGGGAACCATGATTGTAAAGAATACCTGCTTAAAGCCTGAATATACCATAACCGGTATTGCAGGAAAGAAGGGCTTTGTGGCAATTAACATAGAGAAAGACATGATGAACTCTGAAATCGGTTTTGGGAGAAAAGTTCTTCGTGTATTTGAAGAAAACGGCATTTCCTTTGAACATATGCCCTCCGGTATTGATACTCTGACGGTTTTTGTTCATCAGGACGAATTCGTAGAGAAAGAACAGAGTGTATTGGCCGGTATTGACCATGAGGCTAATCCGGATTCCATTGATTTGGAAAGCGATTTGGCTCTTATCGCCGTTGTTGGAAGAGGTATGCGCCAGACCAGAGGGACAGCGGGAAGAATCTTCTCAGCCCTTGCCCATGCTAATGTAAATGTTAAAATGATAGACCAGGGTTCCAGTGAACTTAATATTATTATTGGCGTAAGCAATAAGGATTTTGAAGTAGCAATCAATGCTATTTACAATATTTTCGTATTAGCAAAATTATAAGAACTTTTTGATTTACTTATAAAGTAATCGGTAATTGTCACATAGGAGTAACAGCAGTCGG
>JAEXGM010000132.1 GCA_023450835.1 Bacillota bacterium
TACAAGAGTATTCAGCTTTTAATATTGAATACAATTCCAAATCTACAATGCCTCTGCCTTTCCAATAGTTGCCCTGCCTAATTGTGCCTTCTTTTATAAAATTATTCCGCAAAAGTACATTCTTAGACTTTTCATTTTCAGGCATTACAAAAGCTTGAATTCGATTTACATCTATTTCATTAAAAAGATAATCGAGCAGCAATGCCGTCGTCTTCGTCGCTATCCCTTTTCCCCAATAATTTTGATTTAAAGTATATCCAATTGTAGCTTCATTGACCTTTATATTAAAATCAAAAAGTTCAACAACCCCAACCATTTTATTGTTTTCTTTCTTTAAATATATCCCCAAATTGATAATTATCTTTTTATAAAAATCCCTTTCATGATGCCCGATAATATTTTCAACAGCAGCAATGGTTTTTCTGGGCTCACCGGGTTTAAAACGATAAAGCACTTCATTCATATTTATTTCCGCATAATCATTCAAGTCCTGTTTCCCGATCTGCTTCATTAAAATATCATCGCCTTCAATTATCGGAAAGTTCTTAAACAATTTATCATAATACATCCCTCTTCTCCTTTATGCATGGCATATACCAGTCAAGAACCAATTCCTTTGCGCTGTTATTGGCAGGATTGCAATACCTTTCATAAGTATAGACCTCCGACCAGTAGAAATTATCATAATCAAGTTTATAGCCATTTTTTTGAACCATATCATTAATAAGAATATAAGAATGGTTGATAATATCATCTATGTTTTTACCTTTAATCTGAGCTTTTACAACAGTACCTTTAGGTATTCTTCTGCCTACCATATTCTCCGGAACATGGGTTCCATATTTAAAATATCTCCCAATAATATACTCACTGCCAAGACTTTTATCATCCATAAAATCAGCAGCATATCCTATCCCTATATAATCTTCGGCCATATCATCACATTGGTATTCCTCAAGCCTTCCAAGCTCCTCTGAAAATCCACCTTCAAAATACACCCTCCACAATTCAGGTGCTGTTTTTACTCCTGCTTCTGCCTTTGAAATACCGATAAGCATTCTTTCGTCCATTTCTGAATACTCGATTTTTACTATATCCGCCATAATTCTTCTTCCTTTCATTACATAATAAGTTTCGTCGTTACTTTGAAAGGAAAAACGGCTGTAAGCTCTTGCCAGGTAAATATCATTCGTAAGACCTGTCGGCGGGACCCCAAACTGCTCTTTGAACGCTCTGGTAAATGAAGACTGAGAATCATATCCGGATTTCATCGCTATATCGATTACATTATCCTTGCTGTTTAATATTTCATATCCAGCAATAGTAAGCCTGCGTTTACGTATATATTCAGAAAATGAAATACCGCATACATATGAGAATATTCTCTGATATAATCCACCTGGAATTCCTGTTAATCTTGAAATATCAGCTATATTAGCATCGTAAATATTATTTTCAATGTATTCAATTATAAACTCCGTTTCCTCAAAACAGTTCATTTCTTGCTTCCTTTCGATTATAATCATATCACTTCGAATACTAAACCGCTTTGCTTCTTATGTACAAATAAAGTATAATTGTAAATCAGATTAACTTAATTCATTGTTTTACAATAATGTAATCCTGTAGTTCATAACTTGTCAAGAATTAATAAAAGCTCCAATTAATGATTGTGAAATCGTTGATTCGGAGCTTTCATTATCGCATATTCAATTCAGGGCGTGTTTGAAAACTCATTGCACCGTTCCTTGTCTCCCACAAAGTGGAACATTCAGCCCAGCACAAGCAGTTTTCAAACACGCCCTAGCAATTTTCACTGGAAAAAAGTTTACTACGAGGTATGTGAGCTGACATATTCCGAATAGCTGACGCCCGAATATTTTTTGAAGCAGCGTCCAAAGTAGTTCGGGTCAGGGATTCCGACAGCATTGGCAGTATAGAACATCTTCATGCTTGTTCTGGCTAACCCAATAGCCCGTTCCATCCGGCACTTGATAAGAAATTCCACAAAGCTCTCTCCTGTTTCCTGTTTAAATTTCCGGCTTAGATAGCTTGGATTAAATCCAAATTGCTGCGCCACAGAGGTTAGATTGATACTGGAGTCTGTAAAATTATCACGTAAATACTGTGTTATCTGCCCAATCACAGATGGCGTAATATCCGGCCCAATCTCCTGTGTACGAGTATTATTTTTATCCAGATTTTCCTTTATTTTGGCCAGTACCTCGGTCAACTCTTGCCGAACAATTGGTTTCAGCATATACTCTACCACCTGCAGACGAATACACTGACGTGCATACTCAAAATCATCAAATCCGGTCAAAATGATAATCACCAAGTCTCTATACCGCGTCTTTGCTATTTGTGTGAATTCTATCCCATTCATAAAAGGCATGGAAATATCAACAAAAGCAATATCCGGTCGCAAATCATCAATGATGTTAATAGCTTCTATACCGCTCGCCGCCTCACCCACCAATTCCATGTTAAACGATTGCCAATCTACGGATACCTGTAGCAGCCTGCGAGCAGACGTCTCATCGTCAATAATCATAACCCGGTACATGATTTTCCCCCCTCTGTTTTCATTTCCCTCTTCTTAGGAATGTATATCTCAATTTCTGTATATTCGCCCGGCTCACTGCGTATCTGTATTACATTGTCATAGTCATAGTAATAACGAATCCGATTTATGGTGCCACGCAGACCAAAGCCTGATAATACCTTTATGTCATCCTCCCGGCTTGCCTCCAGCACGTTCTTTATCTGCTCGGTACTCATACCAACGCCGGAATCGTACACAATTATGTACAAACCACCCTCTTCCATGCGGATGGTGATACGAATAACGCAATTTTCTCCCTTGGGGCGCACTCCATGGTAGATACAGTTTTCCACAAGGGGTTGAAGAATTAGCTTAGGTACCATGTAATCGAGCGTGGTATCGTCAAGGATATATTCATCCTCAAATATATCTCCATACCGCATCTTTTGCAGGGAGAGGTAATCCTGTGTAATACGCAGCTCACGCTGTAATGGTATCTCACGATCCCCTTTGCTAAGAAAATTGCGGTAAAAGCTGCCCAGTGTCTCCAATGCATCATGTACTTTGCCTGCATTCTCCTGCACTGCCATATAGCTGATAGTTTCTAGCGTATTATAAAGAAAATGCGGCTTTATCTGCTCTTGGAGCACACGCATTTCCGCCTTCTGCACGTTCTTTTCATCCTCCAGCTGGCGGTTGAACAGTTCGTTAAGATATTCTATCATGCTATTGTAGCTTTCAGCCAGCCTGCCAATTTCATTGTTTGGTATTTCGGCATTAATTTTCTTAAGCCATCCAGACGACCTCGTGCGTTCCATTGCTGCACTCAGATTTCTGATAGGTCGTGCAATATTGACTGTAATAAACCAGGCACATACAATGAACGACAGGATAAATGCTGTCAGAGTCAACATCAGCGCATATATCGTATCCCGGGGTAGTGCCTCTGCACCCTTGCCACTGGCACACAAAACAACCAATGGCTTTACTGCCAGTCTGCCGGTCAGAGTCTTCTTCTCACCACCCAAGCGAATATTCCTATATACCATACTTTCGCTATTGTAATCACTATCATACAATGAGCCAATTTCTTTACTCCCACATAGAAGAGTACCATTGCTATCAAGTATACACATACCGCTGGAGTTCTGCAGAGTAAATGTATCATCAAATACATTACTTGATATGTTCATTATTAGAATCCCCAAGAGCTTTTGTGAATTAATGTCGTATACTGCACGCGACATCGTAAGCAATGGCTTACCGCCGATTTTTATAAACGTACCATTTCCATTAATTGAAAAAACTGTGGCACCATGCCCATCCAATATGTTAGAACGCTCTATGTTGTTCATATCGATAGAATAATTACCTATTCCTGTACTTACATGCTCACCATCGTTGCGCAAGATATATACCGAATCAATATTGCTATACAAACTTTGTATTTCAGATATACTCTTTCGTGCTTCATATATCTTATCTCTATCTATTTCTTTCGCTTTTAAAAATCCCACGACTCTATCATTGACCATAATCAGACGTGACAAATAATTGTAATTCACCAAACTTGCTTTGATGGTGGAAACCACATTGTTGACCGCCGTTTCCGATGTTCTTATTTTGAAATCATCTTCCGTTTTTTTGATTATGATAGAGGTTGCTATCATAAACATCATACAGAAAAATAACAGCAGAATAAAAAGCATTAACAGGGTCGTTTGCTGCAACGACATTTTAATATCGCGCTTTAGCCTATTGCCGCCATGCCTCATTTCTACACCTCAATCATGTATAGTCGTGTAAATTCTTTTACTATATAATTCCATTTCTT
>JAEXGM010000141.1 GCA_023450835.1 Bacillota bacterium
ATGGAAGAGGAGGTAAACCAGCTGAAGGCAGTAATGGAGGGTGTTAGCAGTAGAGTAAAGGCTGGTATGGAGTTTCTGGAGGGAACACTGGAGGGAAGGCCCTGTGTGGTGGTGCGCTCCGGTATCGGAAAGGTGAATGCGGCTGTCTGCACGCAGATACTCATTGATGATTATCAGGTTGATTTGGTTATTAATACAGGAGTGGCAGGTTCTTTGGAAGCCGAAATTAATATCGGTGATATGGTAATTTCAAAGGATGCGCTGCAGCATGATGTGGATGCTACGGGCTTTGGATATGAGCATGGCGTTATCCCCAGAATGGAGACTTCCGTATTTGAGACAGAGGAAAGACTTACGGCCCTGGCAGTGCATGTGTGCGAGGAAGTAAATCCGGATATCAGAGTTTTTCCGGGAAGAATCGTAAGCGGAGATCAGTTTATCAGCGGCAGGGAAAAGAAGGAATGGCTTACGGAAAAGTTTCACGGACTTTGTACGGAGATGGAGGGCGGTGCTATTGCCCAGGCAGCACATCTGAATAACACACCCTTCTTAATTATCCGTGCTATATCCGATAAAGCGGATGACAGCGCCCATATGGATTACGGCGCTTTTGAAGCAAAAGCCATAGAGCATACCGTAAAACTGGTAAAAGCACTTATTCAGGTTCTGTAGCTTGTCCAAGTTTTGATATACATGGGACGACAAGAAACTCCTAATAAAAATAAAATACAAGGGAATTCTGTCCGCATTTTTGGGAAAATTTAATTTTTTTACCAACCTGAGGCTTTCCTTGTCAACGAAAACTAAGCTTCCCCGCCTTTTCAAAGCAGTTATTATCCGTTATAATAATTGTTAATAAATGGAAAGGCGGGGAATTTTGTGATTCAAATTTTATTTGATAACCATGTTTTTATTTACATATTACTGGCATTGGCAGGCTGCGGTATTCTTATGAAGCTTGTGGTACAGGTGCTGTATTTCAGACTGCTGAGGGCTTCTGAAGCCATGAGTACTTCTAATAATAAGCTGGCAAAGAATATGAAAAAGAAGTTTGAAGCCTACTATAAACTTAAGCTGGGTGTGAATAATGTGGATATCTTTGTGGATAAACACTTTTTTCACTATAAATTCTGTGGAATTTTCTTATCAACATGGGAAACGCTATGTGGACAAGTTCTCATCTTGTCCCTCTTAGTAGGCGCAATAAGTACTATTTTGGGTCTTATTTATGAATGTGGAAAAAATCAAATTCTAAGTACGTTCACTGTGGGTATCTTATGCTGCGGATTGTTGATATTTCTTGAAGGACTTATAAATTCCGCGGGAAAAAAAGAAATGATACGGATTAATATGAAAGATTACCTGGAAAATGTGCTGAAAGTCAGACTGGTACAGGAAGAAAACCAGCCGGAGCTGATGGAACAGTATAAGAAGGCCTATCAACCCACCTCTGATATGGCAATAACCAAAGAACAAGCGGGTAAAGATACACTAAAACCCTTTCATCAAAAGAAAAAAATAAAGAGCAGGGAAGCCAAACGTCTTGAAAAGATGAGCCAGAAAGCAAGACAGAAGGATGAAACGGCTAAAAATAAAAATAATAAAAAGCAACAGGCAATTCAGAAGAAGCTGGATGCACAGGAACAAAAAAATGCATTAAAGGAAGCAAAGCAAAAAGCAAAAGAAGAGAAAAAACAGGCCATCAAAGCAAAAAAAGAAGCGAAAAAGCAGGAGGCAGCGAGACTAAAAGCCCAAGTCCTTGAGAATGAGCAATTAAAGAAAGAAGAAAAGAAGCATCAAAAGGAAATTAAGAAGGTATTAAAACTGGAAAAGAAGCATCGTGGCCGCCAAAGAACCGCTGCCCAGGAAAAGAAGGAAACTCTGTTAAAAGAAATCCATGGACGGAGGGGCGTCGATGACAGAGCAGAGGAAGACACTGACTTGATTGCAAAGTCAGAAAGTGCAGAAACTCTGATGAGAAACCAGGTTCCTGAGAGGAAAGAAGAGGAGAAAGCTCAGGCAGCCGAGAGTAAGACAGAGAGCAGGAAAGAGAATTCTTACCCGGTGGAAGAAAAAGTTGTGCTAAAGGCCGCAGAGCCGGAAAATAGAGCGGTGAAATCTGAAGAAGCGGTAAAGGAAGAAAAAGCAAACGTCACTGAGATTAAAATTGCCGATGTAAAGACCGCGAGGGTTAGAGACATTAAAGCAAGACAGATTACCGCCGCACCGGATATTACCTACCGTGATGACAGAACCGCAGCAGCTCTTGAAGATGGCAGAAGGTATAAGAGCAGAGAATTCGAAATGCTAAAGCCGACTTCCGAAGAGGAAGAAAAAATATTCGAGGACATTTTAAAAGATATCTTTTCTTAAAATAAACAGCACTGTCATATTTCAGGCTTTGAATAATGCCCGAAATATGACAGTGCTTTTCTTTGATCTTAACTATTATTCAAAATGCACAATAAATAACAGAAAAAAACAAAAGAAAATAAAGAGAATAAGTGCTGTTTTCCTATTTTTCTATGAAATGTGTATATTGAATAACACTCTTTACTCTGATAAAATAAGAGCGAGCAAAAAGGTAGATAGTATCCTTACAATCACAAAAGGAGTGTTAAAAATGAGCGTAAAAGTAACATTTGACTATTCAGCAGCAAAAAGCTTTATAGCTGATGCGGAAATAGAAATGATTGAAAAGGCAGCAGAAGGCGCAAAAGAGACCTTGTTAAGTAAGACCGGTGCCGGCAATGATTTCTTGGGTTGGATTGACCTTCCCGTTAACTATGACAAAGAAGAATTTGCAAGAATCAAAGAATCTGCAAAGAAGATTCAAAATGATTCCGAGGTACTTTTGGTAATCGGTATCGGCGGTTCCTATCTTGGAGCCCGTGCAGCCATCGAGTTCTTAAGACATGGCTTCTATAATTCCGTATCCAAAGAGATCAGAAAGACTCCTGAAATCTATTATGTGGGAAATAACATCAGCAGTACCTACATCAGCCAGCTGGCAGAAGTAATCGGTGACAGAGATTTTTCCATTAACATCATCAGTAAGTCCGGAACAACCACAGAACCTGCTATTGCATTCCGTGTATTCAAAAAGCTTCTCATTGAGAAATACGGCAAAGAAGAAGCCGCAAAACGTATTTATGCCACCACAGATAAGGCAAGAGGAGCCTTAAAGAACCTTGCAACAGAGGAAGGCTATGAAAGCTTTGTAGTTCCCGATGATATCGGAGGACGTTTCTCCGTATTAACAGCAGTTGGTCTTTTACCCATTGCCGTAAGCGGTGCAGATATTACAAAGCTTATGGAAGGCGCTGCGGCTATGAGAGAGAAATGTTTAAACCAGCCTTTCTCCTCCAATGACTCCATGCTTTATGCGGCTATCCGTCATATACTTCTTAGAAAAGGCAAGAGCATCGAAATCCTTGCCAACTATGAGCCTTCTCTTCACTATGTATCCGAGTGGTGGAAACAGTTATTCGGAGAAAGCGAAGGAAAGGACAAGAAGGGTATCTTCCCTGCGGCAGTAGATTTAACTACAGATCTTCATTCCATGGGTCAGTTCATCCAGGATGGACAGAGAACGATGTTTGAAACGGTTATCAATCTTGAGAAATCCACTCGTGAAATTTTTATAGAGGAAGAAGCAATAGACTTAGACGGGCTTAATTACCTGGCAGGAAAGAGCGTTGATTTCATCAACAAGAGCGCTATGAAGGGTACTCTTTTAGCTCATACGGACGGTGATGTTCCCAATTTAATCGTAAATCTTCCGGAGCAGAACGAAGTATCTTTAGGTGAATTATTCTATTTCTTTGAATTTGCCTGCGGAATCAGCGGATATCTTTTAGGAGTAAATCCTTTTGACCAACCGGGTGTTGAAAGCTATAAGAAGAACATGTTCGCACTTCTTGGAAAGCCTGGATTTGAAAAACAGAGGGAAGAGCTTTTAAAGAGACTTTAAACAGTACAAACAGTTGCAAATCATAGACAAACAAAAAAGTATGGCGTTCCAGTGGTTGTTGACCGGAACGCCATACTTTTTTATTTACTCTGTGGATATTTTTAATAAAAACTCTTGTATTTGTTGATATACCGCTTTATTTAATAGTTTTTTGAAAATGCTGATAATCCTTCAGAGATGTCCAGGAACCGCCCCAGATAAATCCCCTTTTAATAAAGGCCTCATAGCAGATATCACCTTTTTTGATATAGTGGGAATTCTTAAGGCTTCTATCAGCATATTTTTCTCCGCCGGCCGGAGAAACTACGGTTTTGCCCTTTATCTTTTCCACGCAGGGATTATAAAGGGGGTTAATGTCAATAGCAAGCCCCAGGGCATGTTTTGAAAGATTAGTTGAGCCCGCAACAGTACGGTAATTAAAAGCAGAGGTATTATTATCTTCCATGGAAGCTTTGTCATCGGCATCATAATCATCTACCAGCACCATTTTTTCAATGGAGTATTTGGCTTTATAGAGTTCTTTGAAGATGGAAAGAATGTCATCGGAAATCTTTTTGTTCACAATCAGTTCGCCGATATGGGACTTCTTATCAAAGCCATAATATAAGACTCTGAGATAGCGAAGGTCTGAAAGTGCTGTTTTACCGTCTTCCTTAAAGGAGATTCCCAGAATTCGTTTCTTGACAGAGGAATTAATTTTTTGGGCATAAAAGCAGGAAGCTGAGCCGCCCTTAACTTTCGCGGGGTTTATTACAGAACCGGCAGCCAGGGAATCCAAAGAACTTCTGTTCAGCAAAACGGCAGAATTCAGGGATACATTAGGATAAGAAGCAATGGCGGTGGATATTACTGCGGTAAGGAGCAGTAAGCACACCGGATACCTAAGCTTTCGCAAAGAGAAGCGGGCTATTAATTGTTTTAAGCCGGAAAGCATAATAATTCCTCCTCTAAATATTAATCTTCTTCTATTACATGGATTTCAAGAAAGTCAAAATCTATGGGGTCAATGAAGTTGTCCTGATGGAATCTGGTCTTATCATGCTTCTTAAAATCTGTGATGGTAGAATCCAGCCATAAGGGTTTTGACAGGTCAAAATGATAGCATATCTCATCCACTGCCTGAAATACTTTTTTGGTACGGTTTAGGGAAGGATCATCATTTATAATAACCAGGTCGGATATCATTCGGTTTTCTTTAAATATTTTTGCCCATAATCGAAACATAATTACTCCTTTCACGAATATGCAGTAAAAAATTTTAAATCTCATATAAAAGCAGTTTTAAGTATATCATGTCTGTCTTGTTTTTAAAATCCTTTTTCTAAAATCCATAGGGCATAAAATTTATCAGGAAGGAAATCCTATCATAAAAAAGAAAGTTTTCACTCACCCTGATTTTGTATGGGATAAAGTCGCAGATAGGAGCCAAATATGAAAGAAACAGGCAGTAGAGATAATTCAAAAGAATCCGGCAGGACAGAAGAAGTTCCTGTTATTGACCCTTCCTTTATACCGGAACCCGGTTTAGACGGGGTAGAAAATACTCCCGGAAGAGAAGAATGCCCCCACTACAGTGAGCCGCTTCCCATTGACAAGCCTACGGAGATTGGCGGAAACGGCATAAAGGAATTTTAAGATAACGTGGGAAAGAGATCTATTCGGCAATGGGCAGATGTGTCAGATACATCTGTTTACCGTTGCTTTTGGGCTTTTATTATAATACAATATAATGAGAGACAGAGAAGGTGAATGAGCTAAAGGAAAGGATGTGGTAATTATATGGAGGGGCAGGATAGAAGAAAGGAACTGACGAAGATACTGGAGGAAGCGAAGGAAGCGGTATCCGGCACCGAATTGTCCAAGAAGCTGGGTGTCAGCCGCCAGGTAATTGTACAGGATATTGCACTTTTGAGAGCAGTCAATAAGAATATCATTTCAACGACCAAAGGATACCTTATCTATAAACAGGAAAAGCAGAAAGTAAACCGCTGTTTTGCCACCAGGCATACCACGGAAGAAATTGAAGACGAGCTTAACACAATTGTAGATAACGGCGGTAAGGTATTGGATGTTATTGTAATGCACGACCTCTATGGTGAAATATCGGTGGACCTGATAATCAAGAACCGTAAAGACGTTGCGGATTTCATGGATAAGGTAAGGTCAAAAAGAACCGTACCTTTAAAGGACCTGACCGGCGGAACTCATTTACATACGGTGGAAGCGGATTCAGAAGAGATACTGGACCAGATTGAACAGGCATTAAAAGAAAAGAATTATCTTGTAAGCAGTACATCCTTTGGGAAAGAATAAGAATACTTTGACAACTATTCTAACCATTGGTAAAATAGATAGGAAGTAAACAAAGTAACATCGCGCTAAAGCGCGTCACACGAAGGTCAGAAATACAAAGAGGAAGTGTAAGCATGTCATATACAGCGCTGTACAGAAAATTCCGCCCCACAGATTTTCATGATGTAAAGGGTCAGGATCACATTGTTACTACTCTGAAAAATCAGATAAAATCAGGCCGAATTGGGCATGCCTATTTATTTTGCGGAACCAGAGGAACAGGAAAGACGACCATTGCAAAGATTCTTGGAAAAGCAGTCAACTGTGAGCATCCCGTAGACGGAAGTCCCTGCAATGAGTGTGAGACCTGCCGTTCCATCCAGAACGGTACCTCCATGAATGTAATAGAGATAGATGCTGCTTCCAACAACGGCGTAGATAACATCAGAGAGATTGTAGAGGAAGTAAGATATTCACCTACGGAAGGACACTATAAAGTCTACATTATAGATGAGGTTCATATGCTTTCCACAGGAGCGTTTAACGCGTTGTTAAAGACGCTGGAAGAGCCTCCTTCCTATGTAATCTTTATATTGGCAACCACAGAAGCCCAAAAAATACCCATTACGATTCTTTCAAGATGTCAGAAATATGATTTTAAGAGGATAACCATCGATACCATTTCCGACAGGCTGACGGAACTTCTTCAGGCAGAAGGAGTGGAGGCGGAGGAGAAAGCTATCCGCTATGTTGCAAGAATGGGGGATGGCTCCTTAAGAGATGCTTTAAGCCTTTTGGACCAGTGCATTGCTTTTTATTATGGAGAGTTTTTAACTTATGATAAGGTATTAGAAGTGCTGGGAGCTGTTGATATCGAGGTATTTGCAAGGCTTTTAAATGCAATTTCTAAGAATGATGTCAGCCAGTGTATGGGTATTCTGGAAGAACTTATTGTAAGCGGAAGAGAGCTTACCCAATTTGCCGTAGATTTCACCTGGTACTTAAGGAATCTGCTGCTGGTAAAAACTTCGGAAGATGCCAGTGAAGCGGTGGAAGTATCCACAGAAAATCTTGCATTGTTAGAAGAGCAGGCCAGAGAATGGAGTACGGACACCCTGATACGATTTATCCGTATCTTTTCTGATTTGTCCAATCAGATACGTTATGCCTCACAAAAGAGAGTCATAGTGGAAGTGGCACTGATAAAGCTGTGCAGACCCCAGATGGAAAAGAGCTATGAGGATATCTTGGAACGGATAAGACAATTAGAGGCAAAGCTTGAGAATGGCGTTACAATAACGGCAGCGGAGAGAACCGCAGCTCCAAAGGAGACAATAAAAACAGCAGAAAAGCCCATAGAACTTCCGAAAGCAGTCTCAGAGGACTTAAAGCTGGTGGCAAAGAACTGGAGCAATATTATAGCCTCGACCAGCGGAATCACGAAGGTATCACTGGCAAATGCAAGGCCAAGCATAGGTAACAACAATGCTCTGCTTCTGGTATTCGCCGATGAATGGGATATGGAAGCCCTTAAAAAGGAATCACATATACAGGAACTGAAAAATGCCATAGCAAGGTATGTTCCAAAGGATGTAGAGATTGTAACGAAGCTGATATCCGCGGATAATGGGACTACAGAAGAGGCCTTTGATTTGCGAAAGATAATAAAAAATATTGATATAGAATATGAAGATTAAAGAATAAGGAGAATGAAACATGGCAAAACGCGGAGGATTTTCGGGAGGAGCAATGCCCGGCAATATGAATAATCTGATGAAGCAGGCTCAGAGAATGCAAAAGCAGATGGAAGAAAAGACAAAAGAAATCGAGGAGAAAGAATGGGAAGCATCTGCCGGCGGCGGAGCTGTAACGGTAAGAGTATCCGGTAAAAAAGAGATTTCAGGTGTAATTTTATCCAAGGAAGTAGTTGATCCCGATGATATCGAGATGCTGCAGGATCTTATCATGGCAGCAGCAAATGAAGCTCTTCGTAAGATGGAAGAGGAATCTCAATCCGTAATGGGCCAGATTACAGGCGGACTTGGAGGACTTGGTGGTTTTCCTTTCTAAGCTTTAACGGATGAGACCAGATAAGTCTGGAAACGCATATGGAATGTGATTCACAGGGGCTGTTGCAAAGGAAGCCCTGTGGAATATGACTTGCTCACACACCGATTGACCGGCATCCGGCATGATTTGTCCGTCAATCTGTGCATTGGCAAGTTATGCTCCGCAGGGCTTCTTCATATTCAACACCCTCTTAACTTTAAAGAGGAGGCTAAAGGATGGAACAGCAGACAGATGAAATTAATAAGATTATTCACATTAAATGCACGGAACGGGAAAAGCAGAAGGTCATCGCTGAATTATCCTCCTATCTTTATGATTATCAGTTTAACTTTATCATTGAGGAAGAGCCGTCCCATGAATAGATAGTTGCTGTTGAAATAAGATTAACCATAAAACTAAAACTTGAAAACATGAAAGTAATAAAGTAAGATTAGAGTTGAACGTATAGAAACTTTATTTTGAGAAAGAGGATGTATGAATTATTACAGCAGTCAGATCAGTAAGCTAATTGAAGAATTGTCAAGGCTGCCGGGGATTGGTGCAAAAACAGCCCAAAGGCTTGCTTTTTATATTATAAATATGCCGGAGGACCAGGTAAATAATCTATCCAAGGCTATCACCTCAGCAAAAGCTAATGTAAGATATTGCAAAGAATGCTATACCTTAACGGACAGTGAGTACTGCCCCATCTGTGCCAGTGAGAAAAGGGATCACCATACCATTATGGTGGTAGAGAATCCAAGAGATCTGGCGGCTTATGAGAAGACCGGAAGGTATGATGGCGTATATCACGTTCTTCACGGAGCAATCTCTCCCATGCTTGGCATCGGTCCCGATGAAATCAAGCTAAAAGAGTTGATTGTAAGACTGGAAGGAGATATCAAAGAGGTTATTATTGCAACGAATTCCAGCCTGGAAGGCGAGACCACAGCCATGTATATCAGTAAGCTGATTAAGCCTACGGGTATTAAGGTAAGCCGAATCGCCAGCGGTGTGCCGGTAGGAGGAGATTTGGAGTACATCGACGAGGTAACATTGCTAAGAGCTTTGGAGGGCAGAGTAGAATTATAACATATAAAAATAGGGATGTTATCCGAAAAAACGGTTCAACAACGAGTAAAAACAGTTTTACAATAGGAAAATATGCCTGGAAGCAAAGCGGGATAAGGTTTTGAGGGAGATTAGGGGCGTTGAAGTACTTTATTTTATGATAACAAGGGAGATTGTTATGAATACATCTATAAAACGATTACTAAATCTTACTTTGATCTTTGTGATAATTGTAAATCTACTGCCGCAGAATACCCTGATTATCAGTGCAGCGACCACTCATGCAGCAGTTTACGAATACTTACCCATGATAGAAGAAAAAGGAAGCATCTATTATATTCAGAGAGTGGATGGCAATGAATATTCAAATGACATCTACCGGCTGGAGGTTGCTACGGGTAATAAAACAAAGCTCGTATCATCGAAATATGATATCTTAAACATGATACTCCATAATGGTATCTTGTATTATACCATCCGCAATGGGGAGAAAGACATCGATCAGACTTATTCGGTTTCTATTGATGCCGAAGATAATCATATTGTCTGCAACGGTTACGTTCTATATCTTGATGACAGCAGTATTTACTATAACGTTTTTAAGGGGAACAATAATAAACTATATAAAAGGGGTTATAAGAGCAAGAAAGCTGCTTTAATTTATAGCGGCAATATGACCTTTTGTTTTGTGAAAAGTTTGGATAACACATTGTATTTTAACCAATTTAATGAAGATTCTTCAAAACTGATACTGTTCACATTGAAGCCGGGGCAGAAAAAACTGACTGTTTTGACCGCAGACAAGGTTGTACCGGAAGATCCGGAGCGGATTCCAATAGTGCCGGATCTTGTTAAAATAAACGGAGATATTTATTATCAATATGGCACATATGAGGGGTCCGGTAACTATTGGTATGGAACGTTACTAAAATTAGATTGCATAACAAATAAAAAATCTGTTATAGCAAAGAGGACCTACGAAGACTCGATATATCATAATGACAGCAGCATTTTTTATAATGAAAACGATAATAGTGAGAAACATTATAAATATAATACAAAAACCAATAAAACCTCCTCTTACATATATAAGACCACCGGTACAGAGTCCTTTAATATTTTGGGTGATAAAACCTATTGTGCAGAAGCGGGCGACAAAGAATGGATATCAGTTTCCCGTTTTACGTCTGGAACCAACAAAGTTAATTTGGTCAATTCCTTTATAAAGATTTCATATAAACAAAAAAAGCAGTTTGACTATAGTGCAAGTGTAAAAAAAATTGGAGACTATCTGTTAATACCTGTAACCTGTATGGACTATAATGATACCAGCTTTGGATGGAGAGGTAGATTGGTAAGTGTCACCTGGTATGTTGCTGATACTGACGGTAAGGTACTTGGACAATTTCAGTAAATATTCATTATCTGAAGAAACAAGGTCTGGCTAAAAAAATGAAATACATGTCCTTAATTAGATACACATAAACTTTCGGTAAAAAACAGACTAAGGTGAGTTTTCTCTGTCTTAGTCTGTTTTTATGGGATAATATACCGGTTTACTTTGGCATAACCACAGTCAGGGACTTATTTCTAAGCCACTTTGTGTATGCCTTCATTGCGGCATTTACCTGCCTGCGCATTTCTTCTGAATTTGAGAATAAGAAGCACATAATAGGGAAGAAATACAGCGGAGTAGGTGATGATACTCAGTATGGTAGAAAAACCGCGTACATTGGCAATCAACACAATCATTATATGAACATATAGGAGTACATAAAAAGGATAAGCCAATTTTTGCAGACCCTTCCAGCTGGATGCTTTCATTCTTTTTCTTACACCTCGAAAGGAGGTTATCATCAGCGGCAGCATAATAAGTATTAGAATCAAGGTAGTACAGGTCGCTATAAGGTAGGGCAGAGTAAGTTCCCCGGTATGTGTGAAGAGCGTTGCAAAGTAATACATTCCGTAATATATATTGTGTCCAAGGGCAAGAAAACAGCCGATAATAGATATCTCACCACGGATGGACCTTAAAGGAGCGACCCCGGGAAGCTTGGGATTAAGAACGCCCAGATACATAACGATTGCAAAAACAGCAGTGGAAAGAGAACCTCTGGAATATTGCATTACTACGTATTCCATAAACCAGTCCGGCCACCAGGAATAAATATTCAATAGATAGGAGCCAAATAAGTAGATTACGGAAGCAACGGTCAGCAAATAAAAGAAAACCGGTACTTTTCGTATTGTCTTATGAAAGGCAAGGAAGAAAAGAATAGAGCATAAAAGAGAAATAACAAATAACATGCAGGGCCTCCTCGGATGGATTATTAGATTCGCGCTAAGCGAATATTGGTTAGCTAAGGCTAACCAATATCTATGTATAACTGAATCAGAGATTACTGTCAATATATAATTGCTAAAATCAGTCTTGTTGAGATACTTTCTCAAATGACAGGTAGTTCTAATCAGCCATTGATAATTTCCAGAAATTAATACATACTTACAGGTAATAAATATGTGGAAAATAGACGAAAATTGTAGTATGAGTTATACTTAGGGCCGGTACTTAAAGTTTTGAGACTTCTGTAAATTTATGGAAAGTTAAAAAGAATGTATGACAGACAGAGTCGATTAATCACGAAAAAGCTGCTGTTTGTGTTGACGGCGGCAATCATATAGAACTATAATGTTAACTTAGCGTGAAGTAAGTATGAATTATTGAAAGCATAATTCATATACAAATTTGTGCTGACGCCCAAATTCGCGGTGCGTTGGCAGTGGGAAATAAATGCGTGCTGGCGTCAAATGTTACGGCGTGTTGTAAGCATGGAGGTGGGAGTGTTATGCCATACGGCAATCAATATTTTTCAAATTTATATGATTTGGTGGTTTGTATGACAAGAGCTATCGATCTGGTTAATCCGAAAGTAACCAATCACCACCAGCAGGTTGCATACCTGTCATATAATATTGCTGATGCAATGCAGCTTTCCATCGAGCAGAAACGCTCACTTGTTATAGCTGCCCTTCTGCATGATGTAGGGGCTATTGCATTGCAGGACAATCTGGATTTTAACGAGGAGGAGCATAATGAAATAAATGACCATGCGTTTCTTGGCGCAAGGCTGTTTGCGGAATCTCCTGTTCTTAATAAAATATCTACAATCATTAAATATCACCATGTTTCCTGGAACTATGGAGAAGGGAAGCTCTATCAGGGAGAAATTGTACCGCTGCTTTCTCACATCATTCATTTTGCAGACAGAATTGCCATTCTGCCGGATAGAAATGTATACATATTAAGCCAGATAAAGACAATAAAGGAATATGCCAGAAACGGGATAAATACAAGTTTTGCTCCTGAAATTGTAGAAGCTTTTCTGCGTATATGCGACAAAGAAGCATTGTGGCTGGATTATATTTATCAGCCTATGATTTCAACGGTTCTAAATGACTTGTCTCTGGAATCTATAAAGCTAACCCTGGACGAAGTGGTTGGCGTAACTAAAATTTTCTCCCAGATTATTGACTTTAGGAGTCCCTTTACTGCCATGCATTCCACCGGAGTTGCGGCGGTTGCATCAAAGCTTGCCGAGTTGTCAGGACTATCGGAAGACGAGTGCAAGATGATGAATATAGCCGGCAATCTGCATGATATCGGTAAGCTGGCAATTCCAAGGGAGATACTTGAAAAACAGGGAAAGCTGACGAGCGAGGAATATGACATTATAAGGTCCCATAGTTTTTATACATATCGCCTCTTAAAGTCGGTAAAAGGTTTTGAGACAATTGCCCAATGGGCGGCATACCATCATGAAAAATTAAACGGACAGGGTTATCCATTTCATCTTAAGGCAAACAGTCTTTCCTTGGGAGCACGTATTATGGCCGTTGCAGACATATATGCCGCAATCTCCGAGGACAGGCCTTACCGTAAGGGAATGCCAAAGGAGCGGGCTATAGCTGTTCTTCAGGGAATGGCGAATAATGAAGGAATCTCTTTGGATATATGTAATCTGCTCATTGATAATATTGAATGTATTGAAAAGGCTCGAAGGGAGTCTGCTGAAAAATCGGCTTATAACTATAGTAAGATATTGTAATAAGAATAACGGTATAAAAGAAATAAAAGATTAAATTGCAAAAAGCATGTAAGAAAACTATAAAAAGAGGCTGTCGCATAATATAAAATCCAACAAGATATGGTTCAAAGATACCTGGTCAGCACCAATATTTTGTATGAAAATTTCATTTTGCGGCAGCCCTTTTATGCGTGTGCCCGGCATGGGCGCAATCTTATAGAATTATAATTTCCTGTATTTTTTTAATACTATGGTATTAAAACTGCTGAGAACAATAATATAAACAAGAAGTGCCAGTACAAAGTAATAGATATCGGATAGCCCATTGCCGTATACCATCACTTTCTTAATTGCAGAACATCCATAAAATATAGGCATAATGTAGCTTAACACACCAAGGTGATAAGGCAGGGTATCAAGAGGTATCAGCCCGGAGAAGAATATTTGCGGAATAATCATGATTGGAATAAACTGCACCACCTGAAACTCTGAGTTGGCAAATATGGAGATGAATTCCCCCAGAGACACTGCGGCGATAGCAAGTAAGAGCATAATAAATATTACCCACAGTACATTTCCGTTGCTGTTTAAGCCAAGTACATAGATGCTGAACAGAACCAGAATTACCGTCTGGAGAATGGCAAAGAGACCATATCCGATGGTATATCCACCGATAACACTTCTCCTTTTAATGGGGGTCATAAGCATTCTTTCGAGGGTTCCGCTGTTGCGCTCCCGTACAAGAGCCATACCGGATATAATAAAGATGAAAAAGAAAGCAATTATTCCAAGGAAGATATACCCCATAGTCTGGAAGGTAGAATCTTCATCTCCTCCGTATACATAATTGGTATCCAGCTTCATAGTGGGATTAAGTGATTCAAGGGCCCCCTGTATAGCTTTCATGGCTTTGCCGCTCTTACTGGAGGCCTCGTACATGGTAATGGTGGTACCTGTCTGTGACATGGAGAGGAAAGCGTCCACATCTTTGTTTTCCGTAAGATAATTATCCGGGGCAGAATCTGCCTCCGCTGTATTAAGGATATTGGCGTCCTGTTCCTTTAAAGCGGTTACAAAAGCTTCCGGCAGTTTTTGTTCGTCAATAGCAATAGTGGGTGTATAAGAAGAGTTGCCAAGCAGGAGATATATAAGGGTAAGAATTAATAAGGGAGCAAATAGCATAAGACCCATTGTACGCTTGTCTCCTAAGATTTGGCGGATAACTCTTTTTGCCAGGCTTATCATCTTTCCTCACCGCCTTTCTTCTCTGCGGCCATAAAGAATAGTTCTTCTATTTTACCCGATTCGGTAAGGGATAAAAGATTTGTGACCGTATCATATTGTATAAGCTCTCCCTGATAGATAAGCGCAGCCTTATCACATTCGGTTACCTCATCCATTACATGGGTGGATACAATAATTGTTTTTCCTTGTTCTTTTAATTTCTTTAGCTGCACCCAGATAGCCTTTCGCAGTACAGGGTCTATACCAACAGTAGGCTCATCCAGTAAAAGCACTTCCGGTTCATGGAGCAGTGAGGCTGCAAGAGATAACCGTTTCTTCATACCTCCGGAATATTCTCTGACCGGCTTTTGGGAATCTCCGTTTAAATCAACAAGTTTTAGCACCTCATCAATTCGCCTGCTGTAATCTTTTTTCTTCATACCGTAAAGTTCTGCGAAGAAGGACAGGTTATCAAGGCCTGATAAGTCCTCGTAAATTGCATCATTCTGGGGCATAAATCCAACCTTTTTAAGAAGTTTCAGATTGGGTATCGAGGTGTTATCATAACGGATTTCACCTTTGTCTGCCGGAATAGCTCCAATAAGCAGACGGATTAGTGTGGTTTTTCCCGCTCCACTGGGTCCTAAGAGACAGATAATCTCTCCGGAGGGAATGGAAAGGGATATATTTCTGATAACGGGTTTGTTATGAAAGCTTTTACAAATATCTATACCTGTAATGTCCATAAGCGCCTCTTTTCAAAAGTGATTGATTTTTGTTTCTGGAGAAATTATAATACACCTGTTCATTATTTATCAATAGTCATTTTATTTGAAAGTGTCCATTATCTGGAGGACAGTTTTTTCACACACATGTTTGTGCCTGGGAAATCCTCGGCCCAAACATGAGGCGCGTTGGTAAGGGTATAATTGTTAGTGTGAATTATTGAAAAGCATAATTCACACACAAATTTGCGCTGGCGCTCAAATTTGGGGCGTGTTGGCAGCATGGAGGGTATGATGGATAATAAATCGGACTTAAGAGTAATACGAACCAGGCATATGATTAAGACTGCTTTTCTGGAGTTGATGGAGGAAGTCGGCTTTGCAAAAATAACCGTAGAAGGTATAACAAAGAAAGCGTTCATCAGCAGAAATACCTTCTATTTGCATTATACCGATAAATATGACTTGTTAAACAGCCTGGAAGAGGAAGTTCTCGTAGGATTAAAAGAAATTGTAAAAGACATGCCTTTTGAAATTATGAAAAGTAAAGGGCTTGCCGATGGCAAGCCGATTTCTGCTTTAACTAGTGTTTACAGGTATGTCAGTGATAATTCCCGGTTCTTTTCCCTTATGATAAATGAAAATGGGGACCCTTCCTTTCTCCATAAACTCAGTGAAACCATAAGAACCATAATAAACAATGGCATAGAGGGGGAACTTAGAATCCCACAGCGTTATATGATTGCCATTATTGTGGGAATTCAGACAAGTATCTTAGGTGAATGGTTAAGAGGCGGTATGAAAGAGGAACCGGAAGAACTGGCGGTATTAATAGCATCAATCTTTGAAAGTGCTCCGAAAAACCTGCTGAAATCTTTGTAATAGCAGTGACTGAATAAAAATAAGGAGCCAAAAGTCCAAAAGGCTCCTTATTAACAAATTGCTATTTTGCATTACCTGATTTTACGATAGGTCCAATGTACTCAAGAAAAGCATCCGCTCCTTTATCAAAGCAATCCTTCTTTAGATAAAAGGCTTTTTCTGAGCCAAGATAAATATAGATATAATCCTTATATTGCTTGATATCCGTAATCTGCAGATAAGGGAAGCTGGAGATATACTGGATACCGGATAAGGTAAAGTAATCTTCATAAAAAGTAAATACGGCATCCATGCCCTTGCTCTTATCAAAGGACTTTATTGTTCTCTCAATGACCTTCTCAATACTGACTCCCTGATAAAATACAAAGATAAACATCAGTATAATTGCAATGATGCAGCCTAAGAAGCCGGCCTTTGACTGATACAGCATTACCAGAACAGCCAAGAAGAGGACTGCCAGGATAAACCAGGTGATAAAACGTCTTATAAATCTGTCATAGTAGCAGAAGTCCTTTATAACCTGGTCTGTATATTTCGTGCGGTTGATAAATTTCACTTCATCCCTGATGTTTTGCTCTTCTCTTGCTTTTTTTGCTTCGTAGAATCTGGAGAGAGCACTTGCTTTAACATCTTTCTGAAACTTCTGTTTTTTATTCCTTTTTTTACGAAGTACAAACCATGCAACGAAGATAATAATAAGGGCAGCGAACTCAAGCAATGCGCGGATGGCAGCATTCTTTGCCTCTTTTTCTACTTCAGCCTTGTCAAGAAACTTAGTGAAATGGGTGCCATCGACTAAGGTCTTTACAAAGGTCTCATCAATAGGCGCAGACTTGCTGCTCTGATAGATATCAAAGGAAAAGGTATAGCCGTTTACGATGGTACCATAAATAAGTTCCGTCATGGTACTGTTATCCTTAGTTATCTCGATATTGTAACGAAAAAAGTCTGCTTCCTTCTGAGGATATTCCTCTATGGAAGTCTTTGTATTTTCCTCTTTTGAATCTGTCAGGCTGTTTAAGAAGTCGGTTTTTTCCTTTTCTGAAAGCAGAGAAAGGTTAAATATTTTGCTTGTCTGGCTTGACTGCTTTTGGAGTAGTCTTACCAGGGACTTTGTTTCAGGATCGTATAAAATGGCTCTCACGCCCATCTTAGTCATACTTTCCTTTTCGCTCTTTACATTTACGATACCTGCCGTCTGCCAACCCTTGTCCGAATCAGGGGAATCCTTTGTTAATACAACGGTATCATCCGGCAAAGACAGCTCCAGATAGATATCGGAAAAACTCTGGACCTTTGCCTGAACATGGGTAGAGGGGATGACAGCCAGAGTCAGAACGAGTGCTATAAGAAGACTGCTTAGTACTTTGTTTTTCATGAAGTTTATCTCCTTGTGAAGAAATATGTATCATTATCTTACCACGATTCCGAGTAAAGTTCTACGGTTTTTACGAAGAGATAATAAACTTATGAAAAATTTAAGACCTTTCGGAGGTCAGCCTATAAAAGGGGGAAGCCGCCACTTACTGTCTTGAGGGGAAGAACAGTAAATGACGGCTCTATGAAAAAGCATTATCTATATGAACAAGGGAGAGGGGTTCCCTTGACTTCTAATAACATATTAAAATATAAATGTGTCTTAAGTTTGGATAAAACATTAAAAAACAATGAAGAATACTTAAGAGATTGAAAGAAATATTAATAAAATCAAAAAAATAAGTAACATATTAATATCTTAATCCTCCCGCGGCAGTTTCGTAAAAGCATTAAAGCAAGATTCATACAGAAATAAAGCAATATTGATATGGTTTTTTAAATTTCCAAATGTTAGAATGTAGAAAAGTAATGCTTTTTGTAGAAAAAGCCACTTGGAGGAGAGGATAACTATATGAAAACATTGAGAACAATCAAAGCAAAGCTATTAATTAGCTACCTTGCCATACTGATATTAGTGGCAGGAAGTCTGGCGCTGGTATCCATCCAGACGGCCAGAATGAATTTGCGCGGGCAGACCAATGAGGGAATCAGTACTTTAGTTGACGATGACGCCAAGCTCATAGAGAGCAGAATGGAGAATGAAAAGCTAATAGTAGAAGACATTGCCGGACAGACCTACGTACAAAGCATGTCATTTCTTTTGCAGAAGCCGATTTTACTGGATTATTTGAAAAAGACGGACTTTCTGGAACTGGGAATTGTCGATACGAAGGGAATAGCCCAGTATTCGGATGATAGTCAGGCAGATCTTTCTGACAGGGATTATATTAAAGAAGCACTGACAGGTAAGACTGTAATTTCGGATGTACTCATCAGCAAAGTAACAAATGAGCCGGTTGTTATGATTGCGGCTCCTATTTATAAAGAGAAAGAAATAATAGGACTTGTTCTGGCAAGAAGCGATGCCAATAAAATCAGCGATATGATCAGTGATATGGGATATGGAAAGAACGGGTATGGTTATGTGATCAACGGAGAGGGAACCGTTATTGCGCACCCGGACAAAACACTTGTTACAAGTATGTTCAACCCCATTAAACAAGCCGGTGAAGATAAGAGCATGATCTCAACGGCAGATTTCTTTACCAAAGTATTAAAGGAAAAACAGGGAATATATGAATATACATATCAGGGTAAGGAACTTTACTCGGCCTTTGCAGCCATACCAAATACCAACTGGCATTATGTAGTAACCGCAGATAAAAGTGAGGCACTCTCAAGAATCAATGATCTTATACTGGTAATCGCTGTGGTATTTGCGGTAGCTGTAATCCTTGGAATAGTAGTTGCTGTGCTTCTGGGAAACAGTATAGCAAATCCTATTGTCAAAACAGTGCAGCAGGCTGAGAAGATTGCAGGCCTTGATATCTCTGCCAATATTGATGAAAAATACAGAAAGAGAAAAGATGAGATAGGCACCCTTGCTGTCGCACTGCAAAATATTACGGATAGTTTTCGCGGCATAGTATTAGAACTGCAGGGAGCTTCCGGTGCTCTGTCCGATACGGCGGGCAGAATGTCTAAGATGTCGGAGGAATCGGCCGTTGCCTCCCAGGAGATATCGACTACAATAGAAGAACTGGCCAAGGCTGCAACAAACCATGCGGAACATACCCAGGAGGGAAGCATGCGGGCTCAGGATTTGGGAGAAGCAATTGAAAAGAATCAAAACAGCTTTAAGATATTGAATAAGGCCACCAAAAAAGTAGTGGCACTGATAGATGAAGGCAGCAGTGCACTGGAAATTCTACGAATGAAAACAACAGAAAATAATAGTGCTGCAAAGGAAATCAAAGAAGTAATCAATAAGACAGACAGAAGCGCAGAACTTATCGGACAAGCCAGTGAAGTCATCACACAGATTGCAGAACAGACCAATCTTCTTGCCCTTAATGCAGCAATTGAGGCAGCCAGAGCCGGAGAAGCCGGAAAAGGATTTGCAGTGGTAGCGGAAGAAATTAAGAAGTTAGCGGAACAGTCCTCTGCTTCAACCAATGAGATAGACAGAATCGTAGATGAACTGCAGAAAAATACCAAAGGCGCCGTACTGACAATTGAGAAGATGGGAGCTGCCATAGAAGAGCAGACCATAAGTGTAGATAACAATGAGAAGAGCTTTGAAGGCATAACAAAAGCAATCTTAAAAGCCAATGATGCGGTAGAAGAGCTGAATAAGAGCGGAGAAGAGATGGAACATGTAAAGGCAGGAATTATTGAGACCATGGAAAGCCTATCAGCCATTGCGGAGGAAGATTCCGCCTCTACCCAAGAGTTATCCGCCTCCGTAGAGGAACAGACGGCCTCCCTGGAGGAAATGGCAGAATCCAGTAAATCAATGGATGAACTGGCGGAAAAACTGGAATTGGCAGTAGGCAGATTCAGATTATAAATAGCACACAGCAGATGTGAAAAACATGGAGTTTTTACGGGATTTCTCCCTTTGTATTTTGTCTAAAAGGATTGACCTTTGCAGGGTTATCGGGTAAAATCAAAAATAAAGTTTTATACAAAGGGAGGGAAAGTGATGCAAGGCAATATATTATCCGGCGGAGTAAAGGAACTGGAGATTGTCAAACAGAAATTAGCCGACTTAACCGACTGTCAGAATCAGAGTGAAAGCCTTGAATTACAGGAAGCTAAGCTTGAAAAGAGCATCAAGGGGAAGGAAAAAGATATTGCAGATGAGATAAGCACCACTCTAAGGCAGAGGAAAGAAGAAATTGAGAAGACCTATGATGCACAGCTTGACCTTACCAGACAGCAGATTAAAAAAATAAAGAACCGTAAGATGAAGTCAAAAACAGAAAAGGTAAATGAAAGAATTGACAATGAAACAGCGGGGGTAAGAGAAGAATACCGCTTACTAAATCTTGAAATCAAAGATTTGTATAAAGGAAATAAGATTCCGCTGATTCTTCATAACCGGTTGTTTTACTCCATATTTTTCCCCGGTAAGCTTTCGGACTTGTTCGTTATTATACTGACGGTAGCGGTGCTGTTACTGGCGCTTCCTTATGTTATCTATACACAGCTGCTGCCGGAAGAAAAACTGTTATTTTTATTTCTTATCTATACCCTTATTGTACTTCTGTTCGGAGGAATATACCTGCTGCTTGAAAATAATATTAAGAACAGGCACCGGGGGACGTTCACCCAGATTCAAAAGCTAAGAAGACAGATGGCCTTATTACGCAGAAAGATAAAGAACATTCGTAAGGGCATCTTAAAGGATAAAGACGAGAGTGTTTATGAATTAGAGGACTTTGACAGAGAGGTCTTAGAGCTGGAAGAGGAACTTGCCAGGATAAATACCGGAAAGAAAGAAGCTCTTGGAACCTTTGAGAATTCCACCCGGAATGTAATCAGAGAGGAAATCAGCCAGCAGCATCAGGAAGAACTCCTAAGGCTTAAGAAAGAGTATGCAAAGGTTTACAGTGACAGCAAGGAGATACAGGAGACAATGAAGAATCTTTCTCTATTAATCGCTTCCGAATATGAAGCTTATCTGGGAAAGGAATTTCTGGACAAGAATAAGCTGGAAGCGCTGATGCAGCTTATGAATGAGAAAAACATTGCTACTATTTCCGAAGCCATTACCTTTTATCGGACAGAGCAGACGGAAGGCTGACATAGATTAACGTTTAAATAATAAATGAATAGAGTTATGAAGACTGCTTAAATAACAAAAGGAGCCGCCTGATTCCTCAGTAACTGCGACAGTTGCGGGAGGGAAGTCAGATTGCTCCTTTTTATTAATTTTTTGAGAGCTGATAGAAACAATAGTTAATACCGGTACAAATATAATCAGCCAATACCATAACTACATTAAGCCTTGTGGTCTGCAGCAGCATATGGTCGAGCATTCCTGAGAAATTTACGATTCCTGTTATAAAGATGTCACCTACCGGCGGAAGATCCTTATCTACTCCGGCACCCGGCAGCAGAGGTCCTTCTCCAAGAGTAATGTAGCCGATATGGCTTGATTTTCCTAAGGAGGCATCCACTGCTATTACAAATGCATTTGGATGATGAAGGCGAATATGATCAATGGTATCGCTTAGGTTCTTCGCATGAACCGGCTGTTCCAGTGTGCCATAGAGCGCTATGTCATATTGCTTCATCTTTGATAACTTATAGCCAACAATCGGACCCAGACAGTCACCGGTTGCCCTGTCGGAACCGATACATAGAAAAACCAGGGGACAATTTTTAGTAAGTTTGCCCTGTATCATACTTTGCAGTCTGCTGCTAAAGTCATAAACAGAATAGCGTTCCTTTGTATTGAAATAATATAGTTTCTTCTCTATATCTAATTCTTTGTTCATCAAAACCTCCTATTTTCACTCGTACACTATACCTTATTCTTGCTTAACAAAAGTATTACCTTAAAAATGCCATTTAGTCAGGAATTAGAAATAATTAACAAGCTAAGTTTCAACAAATCCCATGCAAATACTGCAAATACATGTAAAGTTTCGGTAGACAACCGTAAAGAAAAGAAAAAATAATAGAAATAAAACTAATAAAAAAGGTAATATTTATAAATTACAGAGTATGTTTTGACATAATTATTAATTCTTCTGTGCTACCATAAAAAGTAAAAAAGAGTTGCAGCAAGTATCAGGAGGATTTTGAATCATGGAAAATGCATACCAGAAAGGACAGATAAACGGCGGTGCCGTAACTATAAAGATGCCTAAAAATATAAGGCAGGTAGGAAATGTTTTGTATCACGGAAGAACCGTATACGTGGAAGACTATGTTATGACTTTCATAAAACAACTGGCTGATATTGACCCGGGAGAATTGAGAGCCGCCATATTTTTAGGCTATAGCGTAAAGACAGAGGAAGCAAAGAATATCTTCATCAAAGGTGCCGTAGAGATGAAAAATACGGATTTTGGTGCGGGCATGACTTTAACAGACGATGGTTGGACAAGTGTTTACGAAAGCATTAAGAAATACTTTACTGACGTGGAAATTGTAGGCTGGGCGTTAATCGGGCCCGGATTCTATCTGGAAAGCAATGATAAGATCAGAAAAGTACATACCGATAATTTCTCCGGAAATGACAAGGTATTGCTTAAGATGGATAGCATGGAGAGAGAGGAAGCCTTTTATTTCTGTGAAAACAACCAGCTCGTCAAGCAGCCGGGATTCTACATATATTATGAAAAAAATGAAGAAATGCAAAATTACATGATAGAGTATAAGGAAGAGAAGACAGTCAGAGAAGAAGCTGTCTATAACGACCAGACCACCAAAAAGATACGGAGTGTGATTCAGGAGAAGAAAGAAGTCAAAGAGGACAGAAATGTAGTAAGACTGCTCTATGTTGCCAGCTCGCTTCTTGCCATCATTGTTCTTGTCATAGCAGCTACCATGCTAGATAGCTATGATAAAATGAAGAAAATGGAGACGGCTCTAAGTACCATATCACAGAATCTGAATGTGGCGGGAGGAAATGGTGATAAACAGGTAGCGGCAAATGATGCCGGAACAGAGACTAATGCCTCGAACAAAGGAGAGACCGGCAAAACTGAAACCGGCGATGGGAATTCCACTACGGGGGACGGTACAGATAAAACCGCTGAGACCGGAACAGATACCGGGAATACAGACGATGCACAGTCGGTGCCCGTGGATAAAGCAGAAGGAAATGTGACACCGGAGCCGCAAACAACAGAAGAACCTGACAAAGACAGCGGGAGTGCTCAGACTGGAAGCACGGATGATTCTTCAAAAACAGATGACTCCTCCGATGTAATTAAGAAAGATTCTTCGACTACAAAGAAAGATACGAAGAAAGATACGGAAGCCGCTTCTGCCACAGTGAAATATTATACGGTAAAGGCCGGTGATACTCTGGCAAGTATCAGCTATAAGCTGTATAAGACCTATACCTATATGGATAAGATAAAAAAACTCAACAACATTGAAGATGAAGATAAGATTCTGGTCGGCCAAAAACTTAGAGTGCCGTAGAAAATAATAGCAGGAAGAGAGAGGCTGTTTCAGGAGCAGGGGCTGCTTAGAATGGAACAGCCTCTTTGAGTGCTATTAGTCCTATTCCTGTTTTTGATAGAAAAAAAAGATGTTATTATGAGTGAAATAAGTTATAATAAAACAAACAAAGGAATAAAAACGGAGATAGAGAAAGGTACGCAGTTATGGCAGCAATTTTGGATAAACCGGAACTAAGAATATACGAAATCAGAAAGCGGCAGCACCATAAAATGGTTGTCACGATTGTACTGCTGTCTCTGATAATTGCAGCAATATTATTCGGAGGAATTTACTATACAATCAGCAACAAGAAGTACACAAGCTATAAGGTGATACATTCGGTGGATAAAAATGACACTTCCTCGGCAAAGTATTATACCTACCAGAATGGTTACATACGAATGAGCAGAGATGGAATAATGGCAGTGGATAAGGATGGGCACCAGATATGGAATGACACCTATCAGATGAAAGATCCGCAGATAGACATTAAGGGAGAGTATGCCTGTGTCAGTGACAGAGGGAGTAAGCTCCTGCAGATATATGGACCGAATGGAGAAGAATCTTCGGTACAGACAGATAATCCAATTATAAAAGGTGTTATTGCAGCACAGGGAGTTACTGCCGTGTTGGTAAGCGGCGATGGTGAAGATTATATCTACTACTACAGCAAAGAGGGTAAGATATTAGTAAAAAGAGGAACCTATGTAAAGAATGATGGCTTTCCGGTGGATATAAGCATCTCGAGAGACGGAGATAAACTGGCTACAAGCTATGTGAACTTTGCTAAAGGAGAGACCTCCAGTAAGGTCACCTTTTTGAATTTTTCAGGTACGGGTAAGAACTATATTGATAATATAGTAGGAGCCACTGATTTTGGCAAGACGCTGGTAGCGGATATAGAATTTATAAATAACAATACAGTCTGTGCTTTCGGGGATGATAAGTTCAGTGTTTATTCCATGGAAAGGACGCCTGAGCTTTTGTTTACAAAGGATTTAAAGAGCCAGGTAAAGACCGTATTTTATAATGAGAATTACATAGGGTTTGTGCTAAAAGAAGAAGAGAGTGCAACCGGTAATCAGATAGTGGTATATGATTTAAAAGGGAAGACCGTATTTGATAAAACCAGTGACTTTGATTACAGCAGTATAAGTTTAAATGGCAAAGAAATAATTCTGACATCAGCTCGTGACTGGCTGATATACAAAATGAACGGAAGAGTAAAGATGAACTGCCATTTTGACCAGGAGATAGCAGGAATTCTTCCTTCGTCAGGAAGAAACAGATTTGTAATAATAAACGACAAAACTATTGATGAGGTGAAACTTAAATGACAGCAATCACATCGGGAAGCCCTGTAAACTGGCTGTTAATAGTTGTAGGGATTATAATAATCGGATTTACCATAAACGGAAGAAGGATGGGTTTTATCCGCACAGTGTTTACGCTCTTTTCCACTATCGTAGCTATTATGCTCACAATATGGATTAGCCCTGTCATAAATAAACAGGTGCAGCAAAATGAGAAATTTATGGATTACACCACAAAAAAAATATCCGAAGTAATAGATTTTAAAGATTCCGGTAAAAAAGTAACGGACCAGGTAAACTTTATCAATAAGCTTCCGGTACCAAAAGCCATGAGAGAATCTTTGGTGGAGAACAATAACAAAGAAGTATATAAGACCATGGCAGTAAAGAACTTCAAAGAATATGTCAGCGAATCCATCAGCCGGATGATAATTAATGCCGGAGTATTTGTGGTTGTATTTATCATAATCAGCATTGCACTGGGAGTAATTTGTCTGGCTCTCGATATCATCAGCAAACTTCCGGTTATAAATGGTCTGAACAAAACCGCAGGATTGCTGGCGGGACTTATACAGGGAATCATAGTGGTATGGATAGGATTCCTTATCCTTACAGCATTTGCCGGAACAAAGTTTGGACAGGACGTATTCGAACTGATAAATAATAATACCTTCTTAAGTATATTGTACAATAACAATATGCTCCTAAAATTCGTAACAAATCTTGGGCAGATATTACTGGCATAAGAAAAGCAGGCTGCTAAGAAGGAGCAGGATACTGTAAGAAAAACAATAAAAGGTTCAGCATTGTTAGAGAAATAAAGCCTGCAGTGGTTTATACTGGATTACAGAAGGCTGCAATTCTGTAAAGAATGCGGCACGTCAGAAGATATTTATAATGGTATAAGAAAGGACATTTCAAAAGATGCATAAAGTGCTGGAACAAATTCAAAAGCTTGGAATAGTACCTGTTGTAAAGCTGGATAACATAGAAGATGCTATTCCGTTAGCGAAGGCATTAACAGAAGGGGGACTGCCCTGTGCGGAGATAACCTTTCGCACGGAGGCGGCAGAAGAGGCCATAGGTATAATAACCTCTGAATTCCCTGATATGCTGGTGGGAGCCGGAACTGTTCTGACTACAGATCAGGTTGACAGGGCAGTAAAGGCCGGAGCAAAATTCATTGTAAGCCCCGGACTTAACCCAAGAATAGTAAGGTATTGTGTTGAGAAGGGAATACCCATAACTCCCGGGTGCTCTAATCCCAGTGATGTGGAGCAGGCAATAGAACTGGGGCTTGATGTGGTCAAGTTCTTTCCCGCGGAGGCAGCAGGAGGTCTGAACATGATAAAAGCCATGGCTGCACCCTACCACAACATGAAATTCATGCCCACCGGCGGGATAACGGAAAAGAACCTGCTGTCTTACCTGGATTTTCCTAAGATTATAGCTTGTGGTGGCAGTTGGATGGTAAGCGAAGCACTGATTGAAAATAAGGAATTTGATAAAATAAAAGCAATTACAAAAGAAGCGGTAGTAAAAATGTTAGGTTTTGAACTGCGCCATATCGGCATTAATGCCCAGGATGAGAAGGAAGCGGATAGTGTAGCCTCAGTTTTTGAAAATCTTTTTGGATTTACGAAAAAATTGGGAAATGCCTCAATCTTTGCAGGTCTTGGTATTGAAGTTATGAAAACTCCATATCTTGGACAGCATGGACATATTGCAATCGCAACAAATTATCTTGAAAGAGCAGTGTATCATCTGGAGAGCTGCGGTGTTTGCTTTGATGAAACAACCTCCAAATACGACAGTGCCAATAAAAGAACGGCATTATACTTGAAAGATGAAGTAGCTGGATATGCAGTGCATCTTCTTCAGAAATAAGGATAGCTGCAAAGGTAATTATAAAAATATATTAGTGATAAAAGATTAGGAGCTATTCTACTTTGACATTTGCTTAGGTAGAATAGCTTCTTTGTGTTTGAAAGTGTTAATTAGCATTACAGCATATAGTAAGGAAATCATGACCTCATAAACTGTTTAGATAAAAGGTAAGAAGGATTCTAAGAGGGAGTTAAGAAGTAAGAGAGACATTAAGAATACATCTTAGAGCTTAGATGTAAAGCGGGAAAAGATGAAAACAATAGCTTTATAAATCAAAGCTTCGGGAACCATAACTTTTAAAATCAAAACTTTTGAAACCAGAACTGCCGAAAATCAGCGAATCTGAAAACCAGTGCATTTGAAAGCCAGTGCATTTGAAAGCCAGTGCATTTGAAAAGCCAGTGCATTTGAAAAGCCAATGCATTTGAAAACCAGTGCATTTGAAAACCAGTGCATTTGAAAGCCAGTGCATTTTGAAAGCCAGTGCATTTGAAAGCTAGTGCATTTGAAAGCCAGTGCATTTGAAAGCCAGTGCATTTGAAAGCCAGTGTATTTGAAAGCCAGTGTATCTGAAAACCAGTACATCTGAAAACCTGAGCATCTGAAAATCGGAGTTTACAAAAAACGTATCTTAGAAACAAATCAACCAATAAAAAATTAGAACTCTAAAAATAAAGGTTTTGAAAAATAGAAATTATGAAAAGCAAAGTCCGATTAAAATGTAGCAGTAGTAACTTGGAGATAGACCAATCTAAGTAAAAACAAGGTCGGTGGAACAAAAAGAAAGAGTAAATCCAGGCAAAATGCGGGATTACAGAGAAAGGAAATAAAAGGGTATCAATAAATAATAAATATTCTAAAAATCGTATAAAAAAGTGTTGACATTGGATAATAACGGTGATATAATTCTTTTTGCTGACGCGCTAAACGATATAAAAACGGTCATAATTCAAAGCGTTAAAGCATACAGAACCTTGATAACTGAACAGTGAAACAACCCTGAAAATTCAAATATATATTGAGTTTTCAGAATCAACAAGATTGATTCCTGAAGATTCTTTTGAAATTTTCATTGAACGTTTCTTATAGAAGAAACACCAGTAAAAGAACTCATATTTATTTCAAATATGAAGTGCTTAACTGAACGGATTAGCCAAGCGAAATTTTGGCAGAATCAAACATTTTAATTTGAGAGTTTGATCCTGGCTCAGGATGAACGCTGGCGGCGTGCTTAACAC
>JAEXGM010000142.1 GCA_023450835.1 Bacillota bacterium
GTCTATACCAGGGACCCCTGTTTTTTTATGCCCTGAATTTAAATATTTCCAATTAATTTTGATTACATTAAAATTTTATTCATTATACTAAGTTTGAAGTTCTCAATCTGAAACTTTTGCGAAATAAAAAAGTCTGTTCTGGCATTTGTCAGAACAGACTTTTATCATTTGGTATAAATTATTTAACTGTAACTTTAGCGCCTTCTGCTTCAAGTTTAGCTTTGATATCAGCAGCTTCGTCTTTAGATGCAGCTTCTTTTAATGTCTTAGGAGCGCCATCTACAAGGTCTTTAGCTTCTTTTAAGCCTAAGCCTGTGATTTCACGAACAACTTTGATAACCTTAACTTTGTTAGGGCCGCAATCTGTTAACTCTACATCAAATTCTGTCTTCTCTTCAGCTTCTGCTGCACCAGCTGCAGGACCAGCAACTACAACACCAGCTGCTGCGGATACACCGAATTCTTCTTCACATGCTTTTACTAAATCATTTAATTCTAATACTGTTAAGCTCTTAATAGCTTCGATAAACTCTTGAGTTGTCATTTCAAATACCTCCATTGAATAATTTATTTGTACTGATTAAAGTTTCGTAACTGTTTCGCCCTTAGTTACTATGCCACTTCTGACTGTTTCTCAGCGATTTGCTTAAGAACACGAGCAAGATTGGTAATAGGTGACTGTAAGCTTCCAAGTAACTTGGAAATAAGTACTTCTCTTGAAGGAATTGTTGCGATAACCTGAATACCTTTTTCATCGTAATAGTTTCCGTCAACAACGCCGGCTTTGAACTCTAACTTAGGAGAAGTCTTAATATTATCATTGATAATTCTTGCAGGAGCGGTAGCATCTTCAATTCCGAAAGCTACTGCAGTAGGTCCTTCTAAGTGTTTTACAAGGCTCTCATATACAGTTCCTTCAAATGCACGCTTTAACAAAGTATTTTTGTATACTTTATATACAACGCCAGCTTCTCTTAACTGTTTACGAAGTTTTGTATCTTCTTCTACCGTAAGACCACGATAGTCAACAGCAACGATTGCTTTTGCCTGATCAACGTATCCCTTAATCTCATCAACAATAGGTTGTTTTAATTCTACTTTTGCCATTTTGGTACACCTCCTTATAGATTTTAAAAAATCCCTTACTGCAAGACAGTAAGGGATTCAATAAGTTTCTTAATGAATGTGAGTTTGATTTTTTCAAACTCATTGAGTTTAGTTTATAAACTCATCCCTGGGTAGGCGTTTTCTCCTTATGCCTTACGGCACCTACTGTCTTAGGCAGCCTTGTAGAAATAAAGTACAATTTCTACGGCAGAAATTAAAATGCAATTTCTACGGTGGAAACTACACTAGTAATTTCCACAGCTTTAAAATTATAACATTAATCTATTATGGTGTCAACCATAAAACAAAATCTTTTGCAAAAGATTACTGAGCAAGTTTTGCAGTGTTTAATTTTACACCAGGTCCCATTGTGGAAGAAAGTGTAACGCTCTTTAAATACTGTCCTTTTGCAGCGGAAGGTTTTGCTTTATTAATTGCGCCAATAAGCGTCTGGAAGTTGTCCGCTAATTGATCTTCGCTAAATGAAGCTTTTCCCAACGGCACGTGAATGATATTTGTTTTGTCTAATCTGTATTCAATCTTACCAGCTTTAATTTCCTTAACAGCCTTTGCTACATCCATGGTAACAGTTCCGGCTTTCGGGTTAGGCATTAAGCCCTTAGGTCCGAGTACACGTCCTAAACGACCTACAACACCCATCATATCAGGTGTAGCAACAACTACGTCAAAGTCAATCCAGCCTTCATTCTGGATCTTAGGCACTAATTCTTCTCCGCCTACATGATCTGCGCCGGCTGCTTCAGCTTCAGCAAGCTTATCACCCTTTGCAAATACTAATACTTTAACTGTTTTTCCTGTTCCGTGGGGAAGTACTACTGCACCACGAACCTGTTGATCAGCGTGACGTCCGTCAACACCAAGTCTGATATGAGCCTCTACTGTTTCATCAAATTTAGCAACAGCTGTTTTCTTAACTAAGCCGATAGCAGCATCTGCATCGTAAAGAACAGCTCTGTCGATAAGCTTTGCAGCTTCTGCGTATTTCTTTCCTCTTTTCATTGCATTAACCTCCTAGTGGTATTATCGGGAGCTTAAAGAATCTCTTTCTGCCAGAGACAGGATTCCTATTCATGGTATGCCAAGGCAACCATTACCCTCCCACATTTTATTAAAAATTAGTCAACTACGGTAATTCCCATACTTCTTGCAGTACCAGCGATCATGCTTGCAGCTGTATCAAGGTTTGCTGCATTTAAATCAGGCATTTTTAATTCTGCAATCTTTCTTACTTCAGCTTTGGTTATAGTAGCAACCTTAGTCTTGTTAGGAACTGCAGAGCCGGATTTTAAGTTGCAGGCTTTCTTTAAAAGAATAGCAGCCGGAGGAGTCTTTGTGATGAAGCTAAAGCTTCTGTCTGCATATACAGTGATAACAACAGGAATAATCATTCCTTCCTGATCTGCGGTTCTAGCATTGAATTCCTTTGTAAACTGCACAATATTAACACCGTGCTGACCTAAAGCAGGTCCAACAGGCGGTGCGGGTGTTGCCTTTGCAGCGGGGATCTGTAATTTAATATATCCTGTAACTTTCTTTGCCATTATAGCATACCTCCTGAATTTGTGGTTTTATCGGGATTGCCCTCCCACCATCCGGTTCCTTTCGTGCAACAGAAGTTTTTATGAGTACCGGATGTTCTTTGTTTACAATTTTCTGATATCCGTGAAACTTATTTCGACAGGAGTTTCACGTCCAAACATATCGACACTGATTGTGACAATCTGCTTGTGAGTATTAATCTGCTTAATGATGCCGGTTGTATTTTCCCACACACCGGAAACAACCTCCACCATATCACCGATTTCAAAATCAACAACAACGTCGTCTTTCCTGATTCCCATAGCTTTCATTTCTAAATCTGTTAAGGGAACCGGTTTGGAGCCAGGGCCGACAAATCCGGTAACGCCTCGTGTATTACGAACAACGTACCATGTATCGTCGTTCATTTCCATGTTAAGCAAAACATATCCAGGGAACATCTTCTTCTGAACTTTTTTCTTAACGCCGTTCTTTACTTCGATTACATCCTGTAAGGGAACGGATACCTCTAAGATCTGATCTTGAAGTTTTCTGTTTTCAATTGTTTTCTCAATGTTGGCTTTCACCTTATTCTCATATCCTGAGTAGGTATGAACAACGTACCAATTCGTCTTTGACATATGACCATCCTTATTCTATTTAATTATAAAACCGAGACCGAATTTTACGATTAAATCTACTACAGATATAATTACACCAAGCACAACAGATGCTGCAAGCACTGCTGAGGACTGCTTGATAATAGTATCTCTGTCAGGCCAGGCTATTTTTGAGAATTCAGCTTTCAGTCCTTTGAACTTGCTTTTCTTTGGAGCCTTTTCTGCTGCAGTTAAGTTTTCTCCCATATTCTCACTTTCCTTTCCTATCAGTCTGTCCCAAAAAATGCTTTTTAAGTAGACCGAATAGTATTAAGATACCGTTATTTTGTTTCTTTGTGTAGTGTGTGTGATTTGCAGAACTTGCAATATTTCTTTGTTTCCATTCTGTCTGGATGTGCTTTCTTCTCTTTTGTCGTATTGTAATTACGTTGTTTGCACTCCGTACATGCCAATGTGATCTTTACGCGCACAGCTTCCACCTCCGCTTGAATTTTAAAATTTTAGGCATAAAAAAAAGACCTCTTCCATCGCCAATATAATATAACATACTTTATTATTCACGTCAATTATTTTTTTATGTTTCTAACAGTACCGCCTTTTATCAGTTCAACTTTCAGGCATACGGAATCCAGTGAGGTCGTCATGGGGCTTTCAATCAGATTGATAAGCTGTCTCGCAGCCTCGCTTCCTATTTTATCGGTATCCTGTTTTATTGTTGTAAGCCTGGGTTCAATTGCCTGAGAGACAAGTATACCGTCGTATCCGGCGACTGATATATCCTCGGGTACTCTAAGTCCCACTTTTCTGATCCCGTTTATTACTCCAAGGGCCGCATGATCGTCCGGTGCCAGGATACAGGTGGGAGGAACCGGAAGCTTCATAAGATTACCCGCCAGTTCTTCACAGGATTCCGAATTTCTGTAAATGCCTTCTACCATGTATTCTTCCGGTATTGTAAGCCCATTTTCCTTCATGGTATTATGAAATCCCACCAGCCGGTTATGGGTAACCGATGATTTATTGCCATGTATATAGGCAATTCTTTCATGTCCGCAGTCTATTATATATTGTACCAGTTGTCTCATTCCGTCGTAATTGTCGGATAAGATGGAAATCGCTTCATTGGATACCTGGTCTATGGTGACCACAGGAAAAGGACTGTTAATTAATTCAATTACCTGGGTCTGTGTGAAATCTGCGCAGACAATGAACACCCCATCAAAATTACGGTATCTGCAATGCTCCAGAAAACTCATACTGCGCTTTCCCATATTCTGTTCTATAAAAGTGATATCGTAGCCTTTTAAGGCCGCCTTTTCCTTAAAAGATGCCAGAACATGTGCAAAGTACTCATTCCTGAGTCCATAATCAAACAGAGTAGAAAAGAGCACTCCAATGTTATACGTTTTTTTCGTCTTTAAGATCTTCTCTCCGTTAGAAGGCAGATATCCCAGCTCAATGGCTGCCTTTTTAATCTCTTCTCTCTTCTCTTCACCGATATCCCTGTAACCGTTTAATGCCTTACTGACAGTGGATATTGATACACTGCATTTTTCAGCAATGTCCTTTATGGTTGCCATGTTCCCGTCACCCCTTTCCCGGCTCTCTAATATCTTGTACTATTCTTAAGCCTCAGCTGAACCTTAAGAAGCATTCCGCCAAGTATTCCTATCATAATTCCCGTTACGGTTCCTGCAATCAGCAGAACCGGCAGATAATACACCACACTAGTGGTCTTCAGCATAAGTGCCGCTACTGAAATCTGCCCGATATTATGAGATATTCCTCCCGCAAGGCTTACTCCAATCATACTAAAGCCTTTGATTTTCTTAAACAGGCACATTATCAGCCAGCTAAGAAGCCCTCCCGCCATACTGTAGAGCAGGCTTGCCATGTTACCAAATGTAAATCCCACCAGCACTATTCTGACACAGGATATAAAAAATGCATCTCTTGGCCCCATGGCATACAGGGCTGTAAGTACCACAATATTAGCAAGTCCCAGCTTAATCCCCGGGATTCCTAAAGATATTGGAACCAATACCTCAACAAAACTAAATATAAAGGCAAGTGCTACAAATATTCCGTAAAAAGCGACCTGACCTGCCGTAGATTTCTTCATTCAAACTCCGATCTGTGCCTTTCCAACGCACCCCATGTTTGCACCAAGGATTTCGCAGGCGCAAACATGTGTGAATTATGTCTTTCTGATTTTCACACTAACAGCCATGCCCTTCCAACGCGCCTCAAGATTATGCCGAGGATTTCGCAGGCATAATCTTGTGTGTGAATTATGTCTTTCAATAATTCACACTCTCCTACTGTTCCCTGATATATTTTGCAAAACCGGGGCTGTATTTAATGTCTCCGTTTTTAAATACCCAAAGGGCCTGTATCTGGGGATGATCGGCTACAAACTTAAGCCCGTCTTCATAGGGCATGTTATAAATTGCTTTCGTATAGGCATCTGCCATTCCCGAATCCTTGCATACGATAGTAACTGCCGTAAAATAAGTCGCAGGCATTAAGGTTACCGGATCAATAATGTGATGGTACTTTTTGCCGTCTACCATATAATATCTTTCATAGTCACCGCTGGATACCAGGGACGCATCCGTTAAATTCAGAATCAGCAGATTCGTCTTTTCACTTGTTAAATCCGGATTCTGTATTCCTACATGCCAGGGATCTCCCTTACCGTCTCTGCTTCCGATAACCCGGACATTTCCTCCGACGCTGACCATGCCGTTAGCAAAACCGTGGGCTTCGGCATACTGGCATACCTGCTCGGTAGCATAACCCTTGCCTACCCCTCCTACATCAAGGGACATCTCAGGATCTTTTAAAAATACGGTAGAGTTCTTCTCATCGATAATCAGATCCTCAATATTCGTATGTTTATTCTTTTCCTGCAATAATTCCATGGGCGGAAGTTTTGCCTTCTCAGGGTCATTAATACCCTCTTCCCTGTATTTATGCCATACCTGCAGAACAGCTCCAAGTGCTATGTTTAATTTACCGTCGGTTTCAGTATAGGCCTTCTTGGCATATATAAGCATGTCCAATAACTTTTTATCCACCTTTATGGGTTTAATACCAGCATTATCATTGATTGTTTTTATGTTATTAATCCCGTCATAATTATTATAGATGTCATACAGCTCATGATATATCTTAAGCTCATCATAAATCATCTGGGCATTTTTGTCGAATTCTTTTTTGCTGTCGGCATAACCGACTATCTTTGTTACCGTATCAAATAAAACCAGGAATTCCGCTTCATATCTTTTTGGCTTTGAAAAAGCACAGGAGGTGAGAGAAATTACATTAATAAATATCAGTACAATGGCTAAAAGTCGCTTTCCCACGTTAATCTCCATTCCATAGAACCATAACTTGTTCTATCTCATATATTCTCTGTTTAAAATAGGGAGGTAGTAAAACTACCTCCCTTAAAAGCTACGCCGCTTTACAAATTACTGTGCGTTTGTTACAGCTTTCTCAATTACACCGGAAAGAGGTGCAATATGTATTGTTACAGAACTTGCAAGATCGGAATCTGAAGGTGTTCCCTGATCACTTACAGCAATACCTTTAACCTGATCAATTGTCTTACCTGTAGCATATTTAGCAAAAGCGTTAGCTTCTTCATACCACTCTTTGCCGATGGAAGAAGCCTTCTTCATACCATAAGCATCTTTTAATTCCTGCTTAGACTGAACTTCTGCAGAAACATCAGATGTGATAACACCTGTTGTGTTGAATTTTACATCAGAGATAGAAGCATCAATAGCGCAGCTTGTGATCTTCTTAGAAGAATCAACTGTTACTGCTGTGTAGTAAGAATAAGCTTCTGCTACACCATCAGTATCTGTTGCTGCATCTGTAGACTTATCAATTGTTGTACTAACGCCGAATCCTAATTTATCTCCGGATTTTGCACCTAAATCCTGTGCATTTGTTACAGCTTTAGCAACTACGGCAATAAAATCACCAACATGTACTGTTACGGAAGAAGCAAGGTCAGCATCTTTTGCTTTGCCTTCTTCAGTTACGGCAATACCTTTAACTTCATCTAAAGTTTTACCAACACAGTATTTAGCAAATGAATCAGCCTGCTCATACCATTCTTTGCTGATAGAAGAGCTGCCCTTCATACCATATTCTTCTTTAAGTTCCTGCTTTGTCTTCATAACTGTAGCTAAATCAGTTGTAAGTTTTCCTTCTTTTGAGAAGTTGATCTTTGTCTGAGCAGCATCAAGTTTACACTCAATAATCTTTCCGTCAGAACCTACGGTTACAGCAGCAACATAAGAATCTGTCTCAGCAAGACCATCTGTATCCCCTGCATTGGTGGAGCTTGATGCGTGTGTAACTACGCCAAGACCAGTTTTGATTGCTTCCCCTTTAGAACCGCTGCTTTTTCCGCAAGCTGTTAAAGCGGAAAGCACTAAAGCCAGGCATAATACAAGTGCTAAGCCTTTTTTCATAATTTTTATCCTCCATAATATTATTATTTTTTTATTTTAATACCAGTATTTACTGGTAAAAATAAACACACTAGAATAACTCTAAGAATTGCTGTTATTTTTATAAGATACAATTCTAATGCATAATCAAGGAAGCAGTAAACTGATAAACACAAGTACTGTCAGGCTTCCCATAATTGTAATGTAATTCTTTATGGAAACTATAAAAGTTTCACTCTTTACCTGTTTTTTCTTGAATTCCCTGATATTCTTCTCTACCGGATACAAGGTAAGAAGAGCCAGCAAACACAAGGGTGATAATATTTTAACAAAGCACATTAAAATAATACTGGCATAACAAATGTAATAAAGACCGGCGAATAAATCAATGGACTTTTTGCCGATGTAGTAGGGCAGGGTGTGCCGCTTTACCAAAATATCTTTCTCCACATCACAGATATTATTAGCCAGCATGATATTAGCCGTACAGCAAAATGGTATAACGGCAAGCAGGAAAAGTTTCAGTATTGATATAATATGAAAAGTTATATTAACTTCTTCCAGGCTTATGCTGTAGCTTAAAAAGGTTCCTGCCGGTGAATTAATATAAAACATTAAAAACGGAATAAACAAACCGTAAAAGATACCGGAAAGTATTTCTCCCAATGGCTGCCTTGATATGGGTACGGGACCGTAGGTATAGAGAACTCCACATAAAAAGCAAAGACCTCCGACAAATAAAACAACCAAATCAGTACGGTAAGCCAGGTAGACCCCCAGCCCCCCACCGGCAATCAGCAGAGCATATATGATATGCAGTGCTGTTCTCCTCTGAAAGGGAAGCGGCTGGTTACCATCCTTGGTATCTATATAATTATTAATTGCTGTAGTAGCAATATCTATCAAAAACATGGAGCAAAAGAATACCAGTGTATTTACTATATGAATTGCTTCGCCCTGATAGAGCAGAACTCCAATTGACATGGCAAATGCAAAGAGACTGGTAATTTTAGTCCGGATTTCTACATAATCAAAAAACCGTTTTATCATCTGCTTTTGCTCCTTACTCTAAACGGGAAGCTTTATTCAATATTTCTGTAAGCTTTTCTTTTTTAACAGGATCGAGTGACAGTTCATCCATTATCTTCATTGACTTCTTGTAATATTTATCTACAATGCGTCTGGTGACCTTAAGTCCTCCGGAGCGGTCGACAGCATCATTTATTTCCTGTCTTGAAACATCCTTCTTTTCAGCCTTCTGCTTAAAATCTTCCACATTCTTTAATGCATGAATAAGCGGGAGGGTTATAACTCCCTGCTCATAATCTGATTGTACCGGTTTCAAACTTATTTCCTTGGTAGATTCAAAATCCATTAAATCATCAGTCAGCTGAAATATCATTCCGATATTAAAGCCCAACTGTTTGTAGCGGTTGCATTCCTTTTTGTCATGATCTGCAAGAACGGCGCCTGCATAAAAGGAAGCTTCAAATAACGCTGCTGTCTTACCTGAAATAATCTTTAAATACTGATAAATCGTGAGATTCAGATTATAATTATTAATGTATTGTTCTAATTCCCCGGTGCATATTTTGCCTGCATAATCAGGCAATGCCAGATTGAGATACTTCTCCTTCTCCGAGATAGAAGCTGCTAACATAAGGGCGGTACACAGAAGATAGTCACCGCATATTACCGCAGTTTTTTTGCCATACTTCTTTTGCAGTGTCAGCTCTCCGCGGCGCAGATCCGCATCATCTATCACGTCATCGTGCACCAGAGTAGCCAGATGGAGTACTTCGATAGCCGCCGCCATCTTAACTGCATTAGGATGAACCAACCCGTCTTCGTTCTGACTGCAGATGATAAGAGCTCCTGCACGAATATATTTGCCTCTGGATGAGAGCAAATGAGTTATATATCCACGAACAACCCTTGGGGACCGCGCTATGGCACGGTCCATCTCCTCTATGGCAGCCTTTGTGGCTTCATCGGTGGATAAAAGGGTTATTTCGCTCTGACTGTGTATTTTATCTTTAATCATTATAAATGTACAACTTTCTTACGATAGGTAATTTTTTCCACCATTTCTTAAGTCCGGGCATTGCATAGTAATCCAGACCAAAGGTTCTTCCTGCTCCAATCAACATTGCGATGCCTGCAAATATCATCCAGAAAGTGTTTAAGTACAAACCGGTCGTGCAGACAAACATAAATTGAAGTACTAAGGAAACAGCTGCTGCCGGACCTGTAAGAAGACCGCCGATTAAGGCAAGGCCGATTAAGATCTCAGCTACTACGATAAATATCTGCATAAACATCTGCATTCCGTTGTTAGGTAAAATAACATGATTTACAAACCAGTTCATAAGCGGAATATCTAATTTGAATGCCAGATCATTTAATGTAGATTCTGCCAATGTCTTACCGCTTACAAAAATAACTTTTACTAAACCAAAAATATTGAAATGTACTAATACCTGACCTACTGCCTGTGCCGCACCTTCACCGCCGCCGCTTGCTGTTGCAGAGGAAGTTGCATCTGCCGCTCCGCTCTCTGCTGCTTTGGTTGCTACAGTTGATGCCGCATTTAAGATACTGTTATACCAGGAATTGGCTCCGCCGAAGAAATCTGTTAATTTGCTGCTGGTGAACCAACCTTCCACGATTTTCATAATACCTTCATAAACCCATACGGCTCCAAGCCATACTCTTAAAGCTACTAAAAGGAAACTTGGTGTTCTGTTGGAGAAGTGTCCTCCGACAAAACTTCTGCAGTTCCTTACTGTAAAGAACTCGTGTTTTATATAACTGAATATCTTATTCCATCCAAGTACCTGAACAAAATAAATAATATTAATAAAATGCTTTGTAAACATAGCGAAGAAGGATGCCAGACTGAACATGTGATTCGGTAAACCTACCTGTGCCACACCGTATCTTCCTCCGATACTGACCATAACACCGTGGAATGCAGGTTTGTAAACTTCCATCTCACCCTGTCCGGTTACTGAACATACTATATTGTGTGCAATGGTGTCCGCACACTGCTCACAGTTCTCAACCATCTGGGGAACGGGACGTTCTTCACCTTCCGGTACATAATACATGTTATCTCCGGCAATAAATACTTTCTCATCCTTTGTGGAACGAAGGTATTTGTCTACCTGTACACGTGCGCCTCTTGTAAGTTCCAGATTCTTTCCGGCTTCCTGTGTAATGTCAGAACTCTGAATACCGGCTGCCCAGATAACTGTTCCGGCGGTATAGTGATTTACTTTATCGCCCTGCTTTAATTCTATAAAATCGTTTCCAACTGCTGAAACGGTCGCATTCATAATAAGGGAAACGCCCATCTTTTCTAAGCGTCTTGCCACTTTTGCCGAAAGCTTTTCCGTCAGGTTAGGAATAACGCGGCTTAATCCGTCTACATCGCAAAGTGTTACTTCTTTTCTGTCAATTTCGTATTTTTCGCAAAGGAAAGGAACATATTCTGCCAGTTCTCCGACCATTTCAACACCAGTAAAACCTGCGCCTACAACAAAGAAGCTTAAGAGTTTCTTTCTCTCCTCGACATTTGTTTCACAAGCAGCCTGGCGAAAAACGTTATGAATACGGTCTTTGAGCATCACCGCATCATCAAAAGACCATAATTTATAGGAAAATTCTTCTGCTCCGGGAACCCCGTAAAAAGTAGGTTTGGAACCAGCTGCCATAACTAAAATGTCGTATTTGTATTCGCCTGTATTTCCTAAAACTTTCTTGCCAGTGAAATCGATAGAAGACACGGTGTCGATAACAACTTTTACCTTTCTTCCGGCAAAAACTTTTTTAAGGCTGATCTTGATACTGTCTTCATCTACGCGGCTTGCCGCAACTTCGTGGAGTTCAGTAAGCATTGTATGGAATGGGTTCTTATCTATAATGGTTATGGTTACATCAGGATTTTTTTTGAATCTTTTCGCAAGTTTTTTCGCTGTCAGAATACCTGAATATCCGGCACCGACGATAACAATATTTTTCTCCATTTTCTTCTCCTTTGCTAATTTACAGATGCATTGTATCAAATAAAACTTGATTCGTCAACTATGTTTATAAGATTGTTAATTTATTAGTAAAGATTCTCATTATGCATCTGCTAAAATTACAACTTAACTAAATATTTCTTATATTTTTTTTATGCACTCTGCTTTAAATTATAGCATACATATCTGAAAAATCAATTACATAGATAAACTTAAAAAAAGAAATTAAAAAACTGCGGATTAAAAGGCCCTTCTGCCTATGCAAAGAGCCTTTTTCAAATTCTATATCTTTTTGAATAATTACTTTTTTATTCCTTAGTATGCTTGACTATACTTCGTTTTATGTAAATACTTTTCTTTCGTGGCTAATCCGCCTCTGATATGCCTTTCCGACTTATTTAAGTCCAGCACAACTCTGGCTCTGTTAGCCAGGGAAGGATTTATCTGCCCCAAACGTTCTGTCACATCTTTATGTACTGCCGCTACAGAAAAAAACGGTCTGTGTAAAGTGCGATTTTTCGGTTATAGTAACATTCAGCAGCAATTTTATTTTATTTATTTTTGTCGAATGATTTGCTTGTTAAGCAATATATTATTCTTCACATCTTTTATAATCAAATTGTTGCAAATTAAAAGTAAACGGAGTGATAACTATGAAAAATCTTATAGGAGACCGGGTCAGAGAAGCCAGATATAAAAAGAACCCGAAAATTACACAAGTGGATTTACTTGCAAGGCTAGCTATCAGAGGTGTTTATATGGAAAGCACCTCTATATCTAAAATCGAGTCATATAAAAGGCCGGTTACAGATATTGAACTGGTGGCATTGGCCGATTCTTTAAATGTCAGTATTTTATGGCTCTTAAACAAAGAATAATGAACATATCCTAACAAAAGCTGCGCATACATCTTTCTTTATGTATGTGCAGCTTTTGTATATTTTTTTTCATTTATTCATCATGCCCTTCACACTTTTTCCTGTTTTTGTGTGAGTTTTTTTATTTCAATTATGATGTTGCCTTTTCCGTCAGCTTCAATCCTGTCTAATATCCGTTTCAGATTGATATTGTCGGAGAAGGTTTTCCTGATGTATGATTTTAGTATCTTATCCTCCGTGTCTTTTACATTTGCCGTTTCACCTTTCATACCTTTATCCTTCGGTGCCTGACATTCCGGCACTTTACAAGTGCTGTCTTCTTCCGGCAGCTTCCCATTACCGCTCCGAAAGCTGCACTCACCCTCTCTGCTTTTTAACTGCTCCTTAAGCCCGTTGAGCTCATTGCTTATTTTGTCCGTATACAGCTTTAATTCGGTCAGTGTTATAACTTCACAGGTATAAAGTTCTATGTACTTATTTCTCTCTTTCTCTTTTTTGCCGATATTCTTTTTTATATCTTGTACTTTTAGCAGAGTTTCATCAAGTTCCAGTATCTTCCCTTCCTTTAGCAGCGCTTCTGCCACAGCCGGGTTTTCTTTCAGGGTCATTGCAAAATAACCGTGGAGTGCATTTATAAGCTCCTCTTCTCTTAAAGAGAGCGCATTAGAGCAGCTGTTTGCACCGCTTTTATTTCTTGTGCCGCATACCCAGGTTATTATGGTATTTTTATAGGTTCTTGAAAGTCTTCGAAAGTATCCCCGGCATTCACTGCAGATAATCAACTGGCTGAAAGGATGCTTGCCGGATTCTCTGATACCCGGAGCCTTCTCATCTTTTCTACGGTTTGTCTTTATTTTTTGCGCTTTTGCAAAAGTTTCTTCATCGATAATCATAAGTTCCGGCTTATTTGTAATAAGCCAGTTTTCTTCTTCTTTCTTCATACGTTTTCCCGTAAGGAAATCTTCAATCTCCTCTTTTCCATTTATTACTTTTCCGATATATATTTCGTTATCCAATATCCGGCAAATACTGGTCTGGTTCCAGTCGCAGCCTTTCTTGGTCTTTATTCTTTCGTTATTCAGAATTTCCGCAATTTTGGAGGCGCCTTTCTGCCCTCTTATATACAGCCCGAATATTCTCCTGACGACTTCCGCTTCTTTTTCGTTTATCCTTAGGTCAAAGTATTCTCCGGGTATTTTATCGTATCCGTATACGAGATTAGGCACTCTTCCAAGCCTTGCATTCTGCTTTTTCCCGAACTTTACACGCTTGGAGGTATTTGCACTTTCTTCCTGGGCTATGGCGCTTAACATGGTCAGCATGAATTCCGAACTTTCCGAGGATGTCTGATCATAATTAACAAAAATAACCTTAATGCCCCAGGCTTTTAACCTTCTTATACTGGTAAGAAAATCCACCGTATTTCTTGCAAGCCTTGAAATATCTTTAATCAGTAAAAGGTCAAATTCACCCCTTGCCGCATCCTTTAGCAGATTCAGCAATTGGGTCCGGTTCTTCATCTTTGTCCCGCTTTTGCCTTCGTCTGCGTAAATATGTACCAGCTCGTACTCATTTCTGACAGCATATTCTAAAAAAAATTTCTGCTGGCTTTCCAGACTGTCAAGCTGCTCTTCCTGCTTTGTAGAGACCCTGCAATAGGCTGCTGCCCTCAAATTCTGTCATCCTTCCCTTTATGTAACCGTTCCCCGTCTTTAAGCTCTTCCAAAATAATCTCAGCCAGATATTTCGCAGTGAGGAAAGAAGAGTTGGGATTATTGATACTAATCTGTAACTTCTGTTTTCCTAAAAGTTGTTGGTCTTGTTTTAATTGTTTCATTTTTCCGGCTAATTGTTTTTATTTAATCTTATGACAACCCTCACCACGATATGATTATTTCAAAAAAGAGGACCCCGTTTTCTTAACGGAAGTCCTCTTCTCTAAATATAAATCGAATATTAAATTAAAAACTTATACGATTAACTGCAATTAATGTTCAATGAAAGCCAGTACTACGAAGTTTAAAATAAATAGTGCACTTGCTACCCAAACGATAGGATGAACTTCTTTTGCTTTTCCTTTGCAGGTCTTTACAAGACAATAGAAGATAAATCCGGCTGCAATACCGTAGGAAATGCTGTAGCTGAACGCCATAAAGATAGAGGCAAAGAACGCAGGAATCGCTACGTCTAAGTCAGTCCAGTCAATTTCTTTAAAGGAAGACATCATCATGATACCTACTGCAATAAGGGCAGGAGCAGTAGCCTGTGTAGGTACGATACTTACGATATTTCCAAGGAAAATACTAAGAAGAAATAAAACTGCCGTTACAACACTGGTAAGTCCTGTACGTCCGCCGGCACCGATACCTGCAGCACTCTCAACATAAGTGGTAGTATTGGAAGTACCGAAAATTGCTCCGATAGAAGTTGCAATGGAATCAGCAAATAAAGCCTTGTCCATCTTAGATTTAAAGCCATTTCCATCCTGAAGCGCTTTCTCATCCTCTGCATCAAAGATACCGCTTCTTTTACCGGTTCCTACAAAGGTTCCGATAGTATCAAAGGTATCGGATAAACTGAATGCAAAGATAGTCATTAATACAAGGGGAATTCTGGAGGGATCCTTGAAGAGGGAGCCAATTCCTTCAGAACCGAGAGCGGAACCGAATACGGTGCCTAAACTCTTAAAAGAATCAGTAAGACCGGAGGTTCCCTTTAAATCAGAAACATTAACAACACCCATAGGGATACCGATAATGGTTGTAGCAGCTATTCCAATAAGGATAGCACCTTTTACTTTTAAAACTAATAATACAAATAAAATAAGAATGCCGATAAGGGCAAGAATAACTTTTTTGTCGTTAAAATCCACAAGTCCGGGAACTGCGCTGCTGCTTCCGATAATTGTTCCGCCGTCCAGTGCTGTGTAGGTTCCGGGATCCAGTGTAAATTTGATTAGACCGGCATTCTTAACGCCTATGTAAGCGATAAAGATACCGATACCGCCTCCGATAGCACTCTGGAGACCGGAAGGAATAGCCTTTACAATCAATTTACGTACTTTTGTAACTGTAATAAGAATATTGATAAGTCCGCATAAAAATACCATTGCCAAAGCTTCTTTCCAGGAGAATCCCAGAAGAAATACTACAGTATAAGTAAAGAAAGCATTCAATCCCATACCAGGAGCCTGCGCATAAGGCACATTAGCAAATAACCCCATTACCAGCGTACCAACAACAGATGATATAATTGTTGCTAAAAATATTGCTCCGAAGGGTATTCCTGTCTGGCTTAAAATCTGCGGATTTACAAATATGATGTATGCCATTGCAAAGAAGGTTGTGATACCCGCTACAATTTCTGTAGAAACCGTAGTGCCATGTTCTTTCAGTTTAAAAAACTTTTCCATAACTTTCTCCTTTTGATTGTTTGTTATCAAATTTACCTATACAGGCGAACACTGATTATTATAATAGATTCCGTCGGTTTTTGAAAGTTTTCTTTTCTATTCCGTTTATTATTTTTGATAATGTTATTTATATATTCAGCTTATATATTCCATATAAACTGTATATTTTATACTTTGGGTTTTTATGGTATACTAAAGGAAATGTATCTCGAAAGGACTATTTTATGTTTTATCAGCTTCAGGACAGGCTCTGTCCCATCTCTTTAGAAGAATACGACCCCTCTATTCTTACACTTGGCATCATTAGCTTAAAAGAGCTGTCCGAGTGCTACACCTCCTTTGGCTTCTCACAGGCTACCGTAATGGAATGCCAGGATACTACCAGAAAGCTTCATGGTATTATGGGGATATACGATGATTACCACTTTTGTATTATCACCGCAATTGATACAAAGTATTTTATCCATCTTGAGGACAGAATAGGCATCTATATAAAGGAAAATTTATTTTTAGTTGTTATCATTAAGGATCAGGATAACAGTATCCATATGGATCTTTTAGACTCTCTGAATAAGCTGAACTTATCTAAGATTTCACTGGAACGGCTGATATATGGTTTCCTGGAGAGATTACTTATTAATAACTATGCGATGCTGGAAGAAATTGAAGACACTATAAGTGAATTTGAAGAGAATATTGATGATAACAGATTATCGAAAGATTTTTACCATGAAATTGCCGGTGTGAGAAAGAGACTGCTCCTTTTAGATAACTATTATGAACAGCTCATCTTCATCGGCGAGGAACTTAAGGATAATTCTATCGGCCTTTTTGACGAAGGGCGCCTTCGTTATTTCAAGCTTTTTACCGACCGGGTCAACAGGCTCAGCAATAACGTCAGAAAGCTTGATGATTACAGCATCCATGTAAGGGATGCCTATCATGCAAGAATGGATTATAATTTAAACAATATTATGAAACTCTTTACTGTAATTACTACTATTTTTCTGCCTCTTACTTTGATTGTAGGATGGTATGGCATGAATTTCAGCAATATGCCGGAACTTAAGTGGAGGTTCGGTTACCCCTTTGTTATCCTCCTTAGTATTATTGTAGTAATTATAAATATATTGTATTTTAAGAGAAAGAAGTTCCTATAACACTTCTTTCTCTTTGTAAGGGTATTCTGCATTTTCTCTGTAAAATTCATCAGCTATAAACTCCGCGCTCTCTGCCCACATCAGAGAGCTTGTTTTTTGCAGCGTCTCATATGCTTTGGAACGGTAGAATTCATAAAGACAGTCATCAAAGGATTTGCCGGTCTCTATGGCAATCAAACGCACTACATGTTCCACTTTCATAAGGATATCAAGGGTAATGTCCTGATTTCTGTAACAATAAAGGGTCTTCATACTTTCCTCCATTGATTGGGTCCTTACCGGCATAAGCTCTTTGCGTCCCAGATAAGTGAGATACCTCAGAGCGTTTTCTGTATGCAGGGAGACCTGATCATGAGCCTTAAAAGGACGCAATTGTTCCAGGGCTGTTTCCTGGTTATATATTCCTGCCACATAGAGAGCTATTGTTCTCATAATATTGTCATCTGCTACCGGACCTATTACTACATCATATGTATGCTGGATTCCGCCGTAGAGCCTGTTGTCCTTAATCATAGCCAGCCATTCACTGGTGAGTCCCGGATATTTCATTATGGAAAGTTCTTCTGTCAGCTGAAGTTTAAATTCCATGACAAATCTTCCCTCTCCGCCGTATCGGATGTACATGTTTTCTGCCCAGCCCTCTGCCTGTTCTCTGAAGGTCGTGGTATAAAAGCCTCTGCCAAAATCTCTTTTGTCCTTTGAAAAACTCAAATCGACCCGGTCAAATCTTACATTTGTCCCATGGTACAAATAAATTTCATTTTGCATCCAGCACTCTCCTTAAAATGTCCTCCACAAAGTATATGCTCTCTTCCATACTTTGTGTATGTAATGTCTTGTACTGTGACCGTAAGAGCTCTATTATTCCGTTGTTCCGAAATAACAGAAAGACTTCCCAGGTTTTCATATTGTGATTTCTGGCATAGCCTTCAATCGCTTCTACTACCATTAGGTTCTTGTCATTCTCCAAATCCAATATATCCCTCCGTTCACTTTTGTTACATCTTTATGTACCGTTGACTTTGAAATGCCAAACTGCTTTGCTGTCTGCCTCACGGTCGCATTGTTGTCAATTATGTAGTTGGCTATTTCTACTGCTCTTTCTTCTATATAGCCTTTCAAAAGGATATCCCCCTATTGTACTTGTTTCTATAATTGTATGCATGACTTTCGTAAATTATATCCTGTTACTTTTAATGAAACATAGAAAAAATGCCGTGATTATTGCAAAATGAAGCTCTGCGGAATATGACCTGCCTCACACACCGATTGACCGGCATTTTATCTGCCGGACTGTGTATTATGGCGGGTTATATTCCGCAGAGCTTCATTTTGCAACGGGATAAATATATGCCTTCTCTTTAATTTGTAGAACCGTCTACTTCACTATCATCACCGCCGGTAATTTTTACTACGACCTTATTTGGCAGACAGATGATGCTTTCTCCGGTCTTATTTATCTTTCTTGACTTTACACATATTTTGTCAGGGCAGCTTGCCTCAGTGACATCTGCATAGCCATCCTTTATTACAAGGAGATTGGTACTTCCGTTTACACCGTGTATTGTGACAGAGATATCTTTGTTCAGAGGGTACTCCTTGTAAACCGCACCATCTACTGTGACCACCACCATCTTACCGTCCTTTTGTGTAAACTTAAAAGCCAGAAACCCTGCGAGGGCTAAAACCAATATAACCGCTAACAAAATAATATCTTTCTTTTTTACATATGTGTTCTTATCCAAAATGTAACTCCTTATCTAATCCTTTTGTATCAGGCTTTCTTATACTTATTTCTCGTAGCCAATCCGCCTCTTATGTGCCGTTGTGCTTTATTCAACATAAGAACTTCGTTTACAGCACAATAGAGCTGCTTATTAATACACGGCAGTCTGTCCTGCAGGTCTTTATGTACTGTTGATTTACTGACCCCGTACCGGATAGCAGTCTCCCGTACAGTCGCTTTTTGTTCAATCGTATAATTGGCTAGCTCAATTATTCTCTCCTCCATATATGGATGCATACCAGGGCCCCCAAGCTTGTTTTTTCTAATATATGCCTGTTTGTCCCCTTATATGTCAGAAGAAAATACCCTTTAGAAGCCTTCTGTACGCCTTAATTTGCGCAGTTTATTCCGCTTCACGGCGCCTTCCCATTCAGCCTTTTGTACTTCTGTTGTAAGCGTGAGCCCCGGTACTTTCACCGGCCTGCCGTCCTTATCGATGGCAACATATACGAGATATGCACGGTTAATCGGTTTCCTGGTACCTGAAAGTTCCTCTATATAAGTATCTACCCTTATCTCCATGGAAGTAGTTCCGGCATATGTCATCCTGCCGATTAGCACAATTGTTTCATTGATAAAGGCTCCCGCCTTAAATTGAAGATTATCTATCGCTGCTGTTGTAATGTCGCACTCTGCATGCCGCTTGGCAGTGATTCCTCCCACAATATCAATCCATTCCATCAGCTGCCCGCCAAAGAGCCTGCCGCTTCCGTTTATATGGCCGGGCATCAGAAGGTGAACCTGTTCTGTTATAGATTCTTCTACCGTTTTTGCTTCCTTCATAGTACCTTTCCTTCCTGAAGATTTTCTTTCGCATCGCCTTACGGTTATTCCTTCTCCTCTCTTTAACAGTATCCAATCGCCTTGCTTTTGTCAAGGGGCGTTCCGGTTATGTGAA
>JAEXGM010000193.1 GCA_023450835.1 Bacillota bacterium
CCTCTGGAAGTCACTTCAATATCACTGTTGGTCTCCATGCTCTTGTATATTGTCTCAGCCATGGGGCTTCTACAGGTATTTCCGGTGCAGACAAAGATAATCTTTTCATATTTTATCATACTAACCCCTTTCGTGAATATCAAATCTTCGATTTTATATTCCTGAATCCGTAGTTGAAAAAACTGTCTTTTGTTTTTTCAACCTAACCTCCATGTATTTCACTGCAAGCAGTGTTTTAAATCAAAAGTGGAAAAATTTTTTCTGTTATATCTTTTCAATATGATATCCGGCAGCTTTTAAAAGCCGGTTCATAATGGCTTGTCCTAAGGGGTTATCATAAAAACTCTCGGAAAAAATATAATCCGCCTGTTGTGTATCGAATTCACGGAGTATCTGAAACAAACCGGCAGCAATTGTTTTCTCATCTTCTCTGGTGCCGATTACCTCCACACTGCCATACTGATAGGCCTCCAGAGTTTCCTTGGTCGCAATAATTCCTACCTTAAAGCCTTCTGCCTGTTTCGCGGCAGCAGCTCTATTGATTGCCTGAATGACATTATCACTTTCGCCCTCATATATGGTCAGCTGACCCTTAGGCGCATAATGCCTGTATTTCATTCCCGGTGCTTTTGGCTTGAAATTATCATTATCAGGCTTCTTAAATAATCCTTTATCATATTCTGCCTCACCAACAATCTCTTTGATATCCTCTAATGTAATGAACCCGGGGCGTAAGATGACCGGCAGCTCACCGGTAACATCAACAATGGTGGATTCCAGTCCGATATCTGCCTTCCCGCCATCAATTATCATCTCAATTCTTCCATCCATATCTTCCAGTACATGCTCTGCCGTAGTGGGACTCGGTCTTCCCGAGGCATTCGCACTGGGTGCGGCAATATAGGCTCCTGACTGTCTGATTAATTCATAAGCGATGGGATGGGATGGCATCCTGATAGCCACGGTATTAAGCCCCCCGGTGGTTTCCAAAGGAACTTTGCTGCTTTTTTGAAAGATAAGGGTCAAAGGCCCAGGCCAAAAAGCCTGTGCCAGCTTCATTCCAAGGGGGGAATCTCCTTCTGTCAGATCATCCAGTGCCTTGATGGAACTGATATGAAGAATCAGAGGATTATCCGAAGGCCTTCCCTTAGCAGCATATATCTTCTTTGAAGCATCGCTGTTTAGTCCATCTGCTCCAAGTCCATACACTGTCTCTGTCGGAAAAGCCACTAATCCTCCCTGTCTGATGATTTCTGCTGCTTCTCTTATCTTTTCACTATCTATTTGATTACTGTTTAACTTTATAATTTTAGTTTTCATTCGCCTTACCTAAACCGTAATTTATATTTCATTTCCGGTATTTCTTCTGCATAACAGCTACATTATAACACCATATCCTGCCTAATGCCATGTTTATTTATTTTCCATGGTATTGAGGTAGCGGAAAATTCCAAGATGAATTGACCAGGCAAGTTTTTCCTGATAATCGTCTTTTAATAAAAGGGCTGCTTCCCTGCTATTGGATAGGTATCCGCATTCTACAATAATAATGGGGCAGTCTGTTTTCCTTAGCATATAGTAGGAGTCGTTTGATTTCGCTTCTCTTTTGTTTCCATCCTGCAAAGTTGCCTTTAACTGGCTCTGCATAATCTTAGCAAATTCTTCGCCCGGCCCGGATTTTGTATAATAAAATACCTGGGCTCCTTTGATTGCTTCACTGGTATAGCTGTTTTGATGGATACTGACGGCCAGAACTGCTTTGCTGTTGTTAATGATATCCACCCGTTTTCGCATATCGGCTGCTTTTTTATTACTGTCGCCGCTGCTGTAAAGTCCGCTGTCTGTATCTCTGGTCATAATAACCTTAATGTCATTTTGCTCTAACAGCTTTTTAAGCCTTAAAGCAATCGACAGATTAATATCCTTTTCCAATGCTCCGTTAATCCCTACTTTTCCGGGATCAAATCCTCCATGGCCAGGGTCCAGAATAACAGTTATCTGCCCGTCCGTTTTACCTGTTTTGCTATCCCTCTGCATTACATCAACAGAGGAGTCGTTTAAGGTATAAACTGCCAGGCAGACAAAGCATAAAAACAATATGTGGAAATAATTCCTGTAAAGTTTTCTGTGGTTTTTCACAATATAAATCCATTCAGGTTGTTTTACTATATTCTATGAATAAAAGCCCTCCCCTATGAATCACATTACAAGATGTATTTTTAATTTATATATTTAGCAATGACATTCCAGATGTCATCTTTCTCAAGTCCGAGCTTCCAGCCGGCGATTCCTGCTACGTCTCCTTTAGAAACTGCTTTTAATTTAGCTTCCATGGAATCCTCTTCTTCCAGCCACATCTTATATACATCACCGTCTTTTGTAAATTCTCCGTAGTACTGGCCTGTCTTATCATCCCACTTTGCGGTTACACCGTTATCAGTAAGCAGGTTTGCCGCAGCATTCATACCATAGGCCTCAGAAGTAATCTTCACTGTTCCGTCCTCATTCTTTGCTTCCTTCCACAATCTTGTGTAGAAAGGCAGGCCGATAACTACTCTTTCCTTGGGAACAGATTTCAGAATTTCAGTCACTGCATTTTCTACAAAACCTACAGAGGATACGGAACCGCTTTCTTCCGAATTGCTGTGGTGTTCATCATAAGCCATAACAATCACATAATCCGCCACGATACCCTGCTCTTCCCAGTCATAATGGGAATTATAGCTGGCCGGCACATAATTGTCTATGGAAAGAACAATACCATTGCTTCTGCATTTTACTGACAGCTCACGGATAAACTGGATAAAATCCTCTCCGGCATCCTGAGGAATATTTTCAAAATCAATATTAATACCGTCTATTCCATCCTTAATGGTTTCGGCAACAAGTTCATTCACTAATTTTTTTCTGCTGGATGTTGAAGAAAGGACCTTCTTCTTGTCCACATCCGTATTAAAATCATCTACCAGTGCCCATACCTGAATCCCCAGATTATGTGCACGTTCCACATAGCTTTCACTGGCAAGGGAAGTAATGCCTCCGTTGTTGTCCGAAAGTTTAAACCAGGTAGGGGATACACAAGTCACCCCTTTTGCATCTTCAAGCAGAGTCGTCAGATTATTATTAGCCGATGTATTGGTGACCTGGTGCCATACCAGATTCACTTTATTATCCTGTGTAATATGAGAATAGACCGGAGCCTTATAATTGCTTTTCAGTTCCGTATAACCGGGTTTTACCATACGGTTCGTCTTCACATAACCAATAATTCCGTCTTTTGTAATTACCTTATAGAATTTTCCGCTGGTTACTTCGCTGGTATCAACAAGGGTGAGTTCTTCTCCTTCTTTTAATTCCTTTAGAATATCACTCTTGATACTTGACTTGTACCTAAGTTCTGTTTTCTTCTTAACTTTTGATGTAAGGGTATCGCCCCACTTATACTCAATCACAACTCTGGAAGGGTCTTTGTAGAGGGTATAATCCATATCAGAATACTGCTTCACAAAATCAATTGCCACATAGGCGGTCTGATTTTCTATGATAACCGGTTGATATTCCGTTTTTACCTGACTGTTATTTTCGTTATAATAACTATTTCCAATCTCAGCTCGTATGATTTCGGTAGGTGTGGTGTAACTCAGAATATTTTCATTGGAATCCCAGTAGAATCTTTTATTAAAGATATCTGCTACCGTATCATAATCAAGGTATACCTGACCATCTTTTAACAATCCCTGTTTATCATAAATAGTATCCTGTAAGATAATCTGGACCCCGTCCCCCTTTACCTGATAATAATCCGTAAGTGCCATATGTTCATGGCTTGGAGTGAATTCCTTGACAACCGCAGATAGTATAATAACCAGCAATATTACCAGAGCAATGGAGATTCCCGCCACTGTCATATTCCTTTGTCTTCTCATAATAAACCTCCATATGATGCGCTTTGCAGATTGAAAGCGACCTGCTGCGTACTCAAATCAAAGTGAAAAATACTTTTCATACTATTATAGCATTGAATCCGACAGTAGTCATTAGAAAAATCTACTTTTTTACATCATTCCCTTGAATCCTATTATCACCCCGAAACGCTGCTTTTAGTACAAAAAGAAGAGCTTTGCTTTTCGCAAGCTCTCCTTTTAGGTCTGCCGGTGTATTGAGGATACTTTTAACAGACCTTTATTGACTTGCCTTTTGGATAAGAAGGTCATTTGTGATATGCTATACTTAAACCAAGGGCAGATTATTAATGGGTACTTAGGAACCATTGTTCCAAAACATGTTCCTACAGTATGTACTTTGTAAAACTCATGGCATCCGGCGACAGAAAAAACGGGTCCTTTTCATAAGGGATGGAAAGTACCTTCATCTTAAGTTTTCTTACTGCCTCAGATACTTCTTTGGGACTGCTGTGATTTATCCCGTAAAACCAGTCACCCTTTCCGGGTATCATCTCTGTTTCTGCTATAAACTCTTCCCAATAAAATTGCTTCCAGGGTGAAAGACACGTTACTATTATCTTCTTGTCGCAGCGCAGAAATTCTTCCCTATGGTCTTTATAACAACTGCCAAAATCCATAACAATGCAGTCATAGCCCTTGGCTAAAATATCCGGCATCCTTTCTTTTCGGACCCGGGGATAAAAAACTGCTCCGGATACCTGAAATTCTTCTCCCCACGGCTGTCCTTCCTCATCAGGGTAGAAATGCTTCCTCAGGAAACAGACATCTCTGCTGTCTGCCCAGTGAAGATATGCTGTATTTAACCCCAGGCCTTCACTTAAACAGGAAGTCAGCATAAGCCCAAGATGGGTGGCTCCCGCTCCTTTATGGGTTCCTGCAATACCTATGACCTGCCTGCCAAATCGCTTATAATTTACAGCCTTTTCTTTGAAGATATGCAATTGACCACCTCCCCGGACCGGCTATTCCGGCTCTAATATTTCTTCCAGGAAATCTTTTATTTCTTTTGTGAATTCTTTTGTGAAAGGATTCGGTTCATAGGGGATGCGGTACCACCGCCGCCGATGAAAGCACCGGTCGTTATCTCCGCCGCAAAAATCCCTGTACTCCTTTCCGCCCAAAAAGTTAATCAGTATCTTTGCAGAATTGGCTTTCAGCCATTCTTCTGCCTTTACAAAGTTATCCACCTCCCAGTCTTTCGTGCCAATAAGAAAGAGCCTGATATCGGCCTCTTTATAGATATTTTCTTCTCTGTAATCCGTTCCCATATCGTATATGATTATGGAGTATCTGTCTGTGTCCGGCGGAGTGGACAGTAAAGAAAAGGGCAGATAAAAGCTGCTTCCCAACTGCCAGATGCCATCTTTGCAGAGCCTGGCACCCTGCCTGTTTAGTATTGTTCTTAAATGTCCGGAAGAGTTCTTCTCCACGTACAGACTCTTAATCCCTTTTCCATTCAGATACCTTGTAAGAAGCAGCGCCAGATGGGTAACTCCTATTCTGCTTTGTGCTCCTGCAATTCCTACCTTCAGGAAATCTCTTGATATTGCATTGCCGCTGTTTATTTTCCGATTTTGTTCTAATAGTTTCTTTCTTAATTCGGCAACTGAAAGGTAGCGAAAAACAGAATGGTATCTGGAGGCTTTCCGGATAATATTTTGAAGGCTGTTGGAATACAGCGTTTTTGCCGTATCGATGAAATGACGGTTACTGCCCTGAAGGGATACCCCTCCCATTGCCATGTAATATAACAGAGCACCGATTGCATAGACATCACTTTGCTCATTGGGAGTGCCGCTCTTTAACTCCGGCGCGAAAAATCCTTTGGTACCCAATGAGAATTTTCGTTTTTCTGCTGATTTTTTATAGACACAGGCGCCAAAATCAATGAGCCTGACTTCCGAATTTTTTAAAATAATATTTCCGGGATTTAAGTCCAGATACAAGAGGGGATTGTCCAAAGAATATAGATAGAGAAATAAATCACAGATAGAAACACCTATGGAAATAACCAGACTTTCTTTTAAGCGTCCTTCCTGCTTTACAAAGTCCTTTAACAAAATGCCTTCAATATACTGTTCAATAATATAGGAATATTCATCGTCTTCTTCAAAATCATAGATTACCGGAATACATGGATGTGACAGACTTTTTAAGATAACAGCTTCGTGTAAGAGCTGTTCGTGAAGTGGGTTACCCTTAGAAATTCTTTTTATTGCGCACTGAGAAGCAAGCTTTATATGTTCCGCCAGAAATACTTCTCCGCTTCCGCCCTTTCCCAGAGCTTTTATGATACGGTACTTACCAAAAATCGGACTATTCATCTTCTCCTTTCTTATCAGATTCATTACGGAAAGAAATATCAAGGATTTCTTTTTTCATTATAACGTTATCTTAAATGAATCACAATCATTTTTTATTCATGGTAATTCACAAACTTTTCTTTCTAACTTCGTCATAATGACGGAGTATCTTTTTCACAAATACCAATACTGAAATTATATGTAAATGTTTATAGCAGTAAAGCATATATTAGAATGAATAAGAGATAGCAATCAAAGTGTTCCCGGAGTTTCATATATACAAGAAAATCCATGAATTTGGCGGAAAAAATCACTTGACTAAGTAATATGAATAACTTATACTTTGAATACAACATCACTATAGCTATCTTTATACCTAGTACTATATCAGTGTTGCAGCACTCATAGTCTGTTACAGCAATAGAATGCCTGCAAGGCGGCCATCTGGAACGCAAGCACCGCGAGAAGTAGGCCAGCACATAGAAAAGGATGTGATTCTATGAAGATAGAGAAAATTAGCGAACGTCAGATTCGCTGTACTTTGAGCAGAGATGATTTAGTGGATCGGGAGTTACGTATCAGTGAGCTAGCCTATGGTAGTGAAAAAGCAAAAGCCTTATTCCGTGACATGATGCAGCAGGCAAATTACGAGTTTGGATTTGAAGCAGAAGATATACCGTTGATGATAGAAGCAATACCAGTTTCTCCGGAGTGTTTGATTCTGGTGATAACAAAGGTAGAGGATCCGGATGAGCTGGACACCAGATTTTCCAAATTCTCACCTGATGACCATGACAGTGACGATGTATATGAGGATGACAACGATGACTCTTACGCCGATGAGATTATCAACTCCTTTGGACAAATAGACGACTTACTCTCCGACAACACCTCGGAGGATAATGAGGATTTCATTCCTCTGGCAGAAGCTTTATCCATCAATAAAGAAGAGCCTTCTGAAAAGTTGACAGAAACAAAAACGGTATCCTATCAGACCAATCTAATGAAAGTATATTCCTTTAAATCATTGGATGAAGTCAGCAAGCTTGCAACAGTAATCGGACACTTCTACAGCGGTCACAATACCCTGTATAAGAACCCCCTGAACTCCATATATTATCTTGTAATATCAAA
>JAEXGM010000203.1 GCA_023450835.1 Bacillota bacterium
GTTTGTGCCTGGTATTTATAGATTGTGTTACAATCTATGGCTGCCTTTAGTCAAAATAATCTCCCAGTACCATTTCAACATTTCTTATGCGGTTTTCCAGATAGGCATTGGCCCCGCAGAATATCAGCGCATTTTCAAGATTGCCTCTGGCTGCATTTACCAAAGCATCCGTAATACAATAGGGTGTATCTTTTGGGTCACAGGTCTTAATACAGCCATGACATCTTTTAATAGGAATCTTACCAAGAAAAGTTCTTTCAATAAATTCATTTTTAATAGCCCGTCCAGGCATTCCTACAGGGCTTTTGACAATTACAATATCTTCTTTTTTGCAGGCTATATAAGCTTCTTTATAGCGGGGATGGGCATCGCACTCTTCTGTTGTCACAAATTTCGTTGCTACCTGAATTCCTCTTACCCCGTGAGAGAAATAATTCTCCATATCCTTCTTATCCTGTATTCCGCCTGCGGCAATGACCGGTATGTCCTTGCCATACTTCTCCCCGTATTCTTTTGCAAGATTTACAATCTCTTCAATTTCCTTCTGATAAGCCTGTTCCTCATGATTCTTAAGTTCATCCAGGGTAAAACCAAGATGACCTCCGGCTTTTGGTCCCTCAATCAGTACCGCATCCGGTGCTGTATTTTCTTTTTTATCCCATAGCTTTAAGAGTACTCTTGCTCCCTTTAAGGAGGAAATTATCGGTATTAATTTGGTCTTTGTTCCTTTTACCAATGACGGAAGCTCTAAGGGCAGTCCGGCTCCGGATATAATAATATCGATTCCGTTTTTAACGGCCTCCTTTACATACAGCTCGTAATTCTTGGTGGCTACCATGATATTTACCCCCAATATACCGCTTCCGGCCGTTTTTCTTGCTCTTTTTATATGTTCACCGATCATTCTCAGGTTTGCTTCCAGTGGATTTTTATCATAATCATCTTCCGTAAATCCAATTTGAGCGGTTGATATTACACCGATTCCCCCTTTAGCCGCAACAGCTCCGGCCAGGGAACTAAGACTGATACCAACCCCCATTCCACCTTGGATTATGGGCAGCTTCGCAGTTAATTCGCCTATCTTTAATGGCTGATACATCTTTTCCCTCTTTTCTACCTGCTAATGTAACCTCCGGCGTAAGTTTTTATAAACTTGCCCGCAAAAGGATTCACCGCAGATTTGTGAATTCTTCTACTCATACACCGGATTTTTTCATATCTTGCAGAAAAAATAAGAGTAAAGCTAAAGCTGGTACATCATTTTGCAAATAACCCGGCTGAGTACGCAGGATAAAATTTCGGAAGCTTAGACAGGTAATCGGCCTAGTTGTTTTGGAAACAATGTACCGGTTTATCTGATACAGCAAAAAAGACCGGCCCTCTTCTCTGACCCGAAGAGTTCCGATCCTTTAATCATATCTGATTATTTATTGAATCACTAATCCTGTCTGCCCTGCTTTTTATAAAGTACTTACTTTGAATAAATGAACTTCACAGCTTTCTTTAACCACTCTGAAGAAGGATGCTCTTCTTCATATTTCCACCCGCCATTTACAACACTGTTGCCAAGGGAGAGTCCGTGGAAGCCTGAGGGATAGATATGGGCTTCTGTTTCCACTTTATTTTTTGCCAATGCCGTTGTAAATAATAAGGTATTCTCTACCGGGACAACGGTATCATCCCAGGTGTGCCAGATAAAGGTTCTTGGAGTATCTGCCGCCACCTGCTTGTCCAAATCATTCAGAAGTACAAGCTCTTCGTCATTCCTCTTTTCCCCTAAAAGACTTCTCATGGAACCCTCATGGGTGTATTCTCCGCTGGTTATTACGGGGTAGCACAGCACAAGGTTATCCGGTCTGACAGCCGCAGCTTCTTTGCCGATATATTTTAATACTCTTTCTTTATTCCAGTGAACACCTACGGATGCGGCAAGATGTCCGCCTGCCGAGAAACCGCACACGCTGATATTTTCCCTGTCAACATAATACTCCTCACTGTTTTCCCTGATAAATGCCAGAGCTGCAAGTGCCTCACAAAGTGCGGCGGGGAATCTGGCAGGGGCAATGTGATATTTTAGTACAAAAGCACAGATGCCTTCCGCTGCAAACCTTAATGCAACCGCTTCCCCTTCTCTCTCAGAGGTAAATTCATAGCCACCACCCGGCAATATTAATACAGCAGGATGTTTTCTGTTAATTTCAATTTCGTTTGAGTTATCAGGAACATATCCCCATAACAGAGCCGGCTCATTTACTCCGACAGATTCCACTTTGATTTCTGTTGAAAAAACTCTCATATGTCCATTCCTTCCTTACGCTGTTTCTTTCTTGATTAATGATATCGCACAAATTTATACAGTACAACCCTAATTTTTATAGTAAATAAAAAATACTACTATATTTTTTATGGCATTTCCGTTAAAATAGAAATTATGAATATACTTACGGAGGACATTATAATGTTATTAGGTGCATTAGAGGCCGGCGGGACCAAAATGGTTCTTGCCATCGGCAACGAAAACGGAGAAATATTGGAGCAGACTTCTATTCCAACAGAAACCCCTGATATTACACTTCCTAAAATCATAGACTATTTTAAAGGCAAGGATATTAAAGCTCTTGGTGTTGGCTCCTTTGGTCCTATTGATCTGGATAAGAACTCCAAGACTTATGGCTACATAACTTCCACTCCTAAATTAGCATGGGTGAACTGTGACATTGTCGGCACGCTTACAAAACACCTTGGTATTCCGGTAGGTTTTGATACCGATGTAAACGGTTCTGCCTTAGGAGAAGCTACCTGGGGAAGTACAAAAGACGTTGACAGCAGCATTTATATTACCATCGGAACCGGTGTAGGTGTCGGCGTATTTCAAAACGGAAAACTGCTGCACGGGATGCTGCATCCGGAAGCCGGACATGTTCTCTTAAGCCGTCATCCCGAAGATGCTTTTACAGGTGTCTGCCCTTACCACTCCAATTGTTTTGAAGGTCTTGCCGCCGGCCCCTCTATTGAAAAACGCTGGGGTAAGAAAGCCTATGAGCTTGCGCCGGACCATAAAGCCTGGGAGCTTGAAGCTTATTATATTGCACAGGCCCTGGTAGGCTACATCTTAACTCTCTCTCCTCACAGAATAGTATTGGGCGGAGGCGTTATGCACCAGACACAGCTTTTCCCTATGATCAGAAAACAGGTTATTACCCTTATAAATGGTTATTTAAAGACACCTCTTCTTGAGGATATCGACAACTATATCGTTCCGGCAGCCTTAAATGATGACCAGGGTATTATGGGATGCATAAAACTGGCTCTTTTGGAATTAGAAGAAAAATAAAAAATTGCCAGGGTTGAATGTGCAGAGTAAACAGGATAAATACTCTGCACCTACAAACCTGGCAATTTTTTTGCTATTTTTGAATCTCTTTATTTTCCTCATCTTTTCGGATTAATTGTCTTAAGTTTTTCTCTACCAATTTTCTTGGAACCATTATCTGATGACCGCAGCCTTCGCATTTTAAGCGAAAATCCATCCCGATACGTAATACTTCCCATAAACTGCTTCCGCAAGGATGCTGTTTTTTTAGTTTTACAACATCTCCGACTCTAATATCCATCTGATTTCCAACCTTTCTAACAAAAAAATAAAAAACTTTAAAAAAACCCCTTGATTTTTTCTAACTACGTGATATATTATAAGTAATTCGATATGTAGTTTTTAAAACTACATCATATATTAATTAATATCACAACATGAAAGGAATGATTTAACATGGCTCAGTTTTTCAAACACCCAAAGGACCCTGGAAGCGCAATCACTCACTTTATCGGCATGCTTATGGCTGTCTTTTCTGCTTTTCCTCTATTGTACAAAGCTTCCAAGGCTCCTGATAAAACCGGTATCATTGCACTTGGCATCTTTGCCCTTAGTATGATATTACTTTATACCGCAAGCACAGTATATCATACCTTTGATTTATCTGACAAGGTGAACCGGATACTTAAAAAGTTCGATCACATGATGATATTTATATTAATTGCAGGAACCTATACACCTATCTGCCTGATTCCTTTAAAAGGAAAAGTCGGAACCGCTCTTTTAATCATTATATGGAGCATGGCCATCCTCGGAATCATGCTAAAGGCATTTTGGGTCTATTGTCCCAAATGGGTATCCTCCGTTATTTATATAGTAATGGGCTGGACTTGCGTATTAGCATTTTCACCAATATTAAATACCTTGCCCATTGAAGGCTTTAACTGGCTGTTAGCAGGCGGTATTATCTATACCGTCGGCGGAATTATCTATGCTTTAAAACTCCCCATCTTCAACAGCCGTCATAAAAATTTCGGTTCCCATGAGATATTCCATCTGTTTTGCATCGGAGGAACCGTATGCCACTTTATCTTAATGTATAAGTTCATTGCCGGGGGTATATTTTAAATATTGACAGACCAGCTCACATATGGTAATCTTAGTAATAATTATTGTTATTGGAGGTGAGCTATGACTACAACAAAGTTCAGCCGGCAAAGGGAATCTATTAAAGATTACCTCGCCACCACAAAAGAGCATCCAACTGCTGATATGGTATACGATAATATTAGAAAGATATATCCCAATATCAGTCTTGGAACTGTCTATCGTAACCTAAACTTTCTTGTCGACCAGGGATCCATCATTAAGATTTCTTATGGTGATGGCAGCGACCGCTTTGACGGCAATGTCTTACCTCATTATCATTTTGTTTGTAAGCAATGTTCAGCGGTAGAAGATATCACTTTGCCCGAAGATGCAACAGAAAGACTTATGAATTCTGCCATAGAGAATTTTGATGGTACCATAGATGCCAGCAGCACCTACTTTTTTGGAGTCTGCGGTAAATGTCTCAAAAACAGCAAAAAGTAATCTAAACTCCGGTTCCGGTATTTCTGGTCCCGGAGTTTTTTTATTATTTTTCCCAATGCTATTGACAATTATATCATAATAGTATATTATTTTTTCAATAACAGTTACTATTATTAAATATTAATTATCGAAGGAGATTATTACAATGAAGAAATTTGTCTGTCAGGTATGTGGTTATGTTCATGAAGGAGATTCTGCACCGGAGCAATGTCCCGTTTGTAAGGCACCCTCTGCTAAGTTCGCTGAACAAAGCGAAGATTTTTCCTGGGCTGCCGAACATGTAGTTGGGGTTGCACAGGGTGTAAGTGAAGATATCTTAAAAGATTTAAGAGATAACTTTAACGGAGAATGCTGTGAAGTAGGCATGTACTTAGCGATGGCAAGAGTGGCACATAGAGAAGGATATCCTGAGATTGGTATGTATTATGAAAAAGCTGCTTTTGAAGAAGCAGAGCATGCTGCTAAGTTTGCAGAGCTTTTAGGCGAGGTA
>JAEXGM010000266.1 GCA_023450835.1 Bacillota bacterium
CCTCTAGTTATTGTCTTTATCTTTTGGCGTTCTCCGGATGCTTTCATTGCTTTTATAGTAATGAGGACACTGGCCGTCTTGTATATCTTGACAAAGAAATCGAATATAAAAGCATCAGCACTTATAATTTGAAAAAAATCAGCAATACTGTATCTATTCTTGAGATTATTACAGAGAATAAGGCTTATAAAATAAATGCTTCAAAGCAAATGGTAAAAATTTTCCTCAAAGCTTATGAAAAAAATAAAGTGCTAAAGGTATATTAAAATCTTAAATACAAAAAATCACCTGCCAGATTAACATTGCATAAAGGCTTTCAGCGTGATAAAGTGAAGGAAGAACATAATTACAGACTTGATATAAAAGGAGATTGCATGAATAAAGCAAGTAAATATTTAGGAATAGTACTGCCGCTTTTATTGGCGTTAGCAATACAGGTATTAGGAGCTATGTGGATTGGCATTATTTATTCCGCAGTAAGAATGTTTCAACTGGCTTCCCGAAATGGAGCAAATATATCCAATGCAGGAATGGATATTGTAAATGAAGTGCAGGACCCGCAGTTTCTCATGGCGATATCAGGGGTGTTTGGCGCTATCGGAATTATTGTATTTGGGCTATGGATGAGGCATTTAAAAAGAGGAGATAACACTCATATAAAGGCAAACCGTTTTTCGGTAAAGCAGGCTGGAATTATCATAGTGCTTGGAATCTTCCTTCAGATCGGGCTTTCCATCGTATTAACAGTGATATCAAACTGGCAGCCCGGTTGGTTCAAAGAATACGGCGAACTGATGGAGAAGCTTGACATGGGGAACTCTCTGGCTTCCTTTTTGTATGTCGGAATTATAGGACCCGTTGCAGAGGAGCTGATCTTTCGAGGTGTTACCCTTGGTAAGGCGAGAAGGTTAATGCCTTTTTTTGCAGCGAATATTCTGCAGGCACTTCTATTTGGAATCTACCATATGAATTTGATTCAAGGTACGTATGCTTTTGCTATTGGTCTTTGTTTCGGACTTGTGCGTTTCACTTTTAATACGCTTGCAGCCTCCGTCGCTCTTCATATGTCCGTTAATTTAAGTGGATTTTTTCTTGGATATATCCTGTCGGACAGTATGCTGCTGAATCCGGTATCCGGCGGATTGCTCTTTGTGGTCAGCGCAGCTGTAATTGCGGCGAGCTTGATTTATTTTATCCGCCTTTCAAGGAACGTTGAGGTAGAAGAAAATATATACACTTTTGAGGAGAACTAATCCATAAAAAAAATTTGTTATCCTTTCTGACTTCGGCTATAATAAAGATAGAAAGTCAGGAAGGATTGTGTGGAAATCAAAAGGCAATTTCCACTTGAGGATATTAATGAGAATACAATTGCCAAAAGATGTGGATTATATTATAAAAGAGTTGCAAAAACACGGGTTTGAAGCTTATGCGGTAGGAGGGTGTGTAAGAGATGTCATATTGGGAAGAGTGCCGGAAGACTGGGATATTACCACTTCTGCAAGCCCTCTGCAGGTAAAGGAAATATTCCGGAGGACTATCGATACCGGAATTCTTCATGGCACGGTCACGGTTATGTTCGACAAGACCGGCTATGAGGTTACTACTTACCGCATTGATGGGGAATATGAAGATAACAGGCATCCGAAGGAAGTAACTTATACCCCTTACCTTTCCGAGGATTTAATGAGAAGAGACTTTACTATAAATGCAATGGCCTACAATGATGAAAGCGGATTAGTTGACATCTTTGAAGGACTTAAGGATTTAGAGGAAGGCCGAATCCGCTGTGTGGGAAGTGCCGGGAAGCGCTTTGATGAGGATGCCCTTCGTATCCTGAGAGCAGTTCGTTTTTCTGCCCAGCTGGGCTTTACAATAGAAGAAGAAACCCTGGCGGCAGCCCGCAAGATGGCTGACCACTTGCGTAATATCAGCGCAGAGCGTATAAGAACAGAGATGAATAAACTTTTACTTTCGCCTAATCCGGACAGGCTCTTAATTGCCTATGAACTGGGAATTACAAAAGTTGTTCTTCCTGAATTTGATTACGAGATGGGGAATAAAAAGTCCGCTTTCCTGGGAGAGGAACCCTTTGGGAAGTTTGCCTTAAGATGCATAAAGCTTCTGGAGAGTAAGGGAACTGCTTACAGGAAGGATTTAAGAGAAAAAGAACGGCTGGTAATCGCCTGGGCGATACTCCTTCATGGCTTGTCGGCAAATGAAGCAAAAGAAGTCTTAAAGCGCCTTAAATTTGATAATGAGACCATCGATTATGCCTATCGGCTTATCACCTGGCACAATCATGAATTTATCCTGACACCCTACGGTATGAGAAAAGCTGTCAGTAACATCGGGAAGGATTTGATGGACCTGCTTTTTTATATGAGGAAAATACTTATTCTGGGAGAGGAAGACAGTCTCGACCATGAAAAAGGAGAAGCCTTTAACCTGGCTCAGAGGCTCTATGAAGAAATACTTGAGAAAAATGAATGTGTGGAATTAAAGAGCTTAATGGTGAATGGAAAGGATTTAATCGAGATTGGAATTAAGCCTGGTAAGAACATGGGGCTTGTATTAAAAGAACTCTTGGAAGCCGTTCTTAGAGATCCCTCTTTGAATACCAGGGAGAGTCTTAAAATTTTATCAAAAGAAAAAATATTACCCTAAAAATTATTCTGAATCCATTGGATTCCTGTCATGAAAACCTTCATTAAATCATAGGATTAGAAGAGACACCCTATGAAGCGGTGCAATAGTTTGAGTCAGGAGGCTTTCCTATGGAGGATAGAAATCTGGAAATTTTTAGACAATATAATATAAAGATTTATAACACATACAGAATCAGGGGGGCATTTATAGCAGAGACGGATAAGGGACTCAAGCTGTTGAGAAGCTTGGAAAGCTCGAAGCCCAGGGTGGAGTTTGAGAATACCCTTTTGGAGATCTTAAGTGACTTCCCTTATGTGGATTTATATATGAGAAATAATGCCGGAGAGCTGATTACGGAGGATGGGGCAGGAAATAAATATCTGCTTAAGAACTGGTATCCGGGGGAAGAATGTAATCTCAGAAATGAGTCGGATATTGCCAATGGAGCCGCTAATCTGGCAATGCTGCATAGCTTCTTAAGAGAAGTGCCTCTTTCAGAAGAGCAGGTCAGTAAAAACACCGGTCCGGACCTTTTGGAACTCTTTGATAAAAGAAACCGGGAGCTTAAGAGGGTAAGAAGCTATATCCGGGAAAAGAAAAAGAAGAATGAATTTGAATTGTGCTATATTAACTGTTATGATGAGTTCTACGAGCAGGCAAAAGAAGCGACAAGACTTCTTCTTGAGAGCAATTACAAAGAGCTTATGAAGGAAGCGAAGGAGCATTGCTATGTCTGCCATGGGAATTATACGTATCATAATATTATTATGGTGAATTCTGCCCAAAATGCAGCAGCCATACCGAGGACCCGTATAAGAGAAGATCTTATATCTGCTGCGGTTTTTAAAAACAAGCCGACTATAGAGATGGCAACTACTAATTTTGATAAGGCATGCGTTGGGGTACAGAGCACGGATCTGTATTTTTATATTCGGAAATGCCTGGAGAAGAATGATTGGGATATTGATATCGGAAGTATGATACTAAATTCCTATACGGATATTCTGCCTCTTGACAGAGATGAGAGAAAGCTTCTGTACATACTTCTTCTGTATCCGGAAAAGTTCTGGAAGATAACTAACTTTTATTACAATGGTAAAAAATCCTGGGTGCCCCAGAGAAACATACAGAAACTTATTGGAACCTGGGAGCAGTCCAAGGGAAGAAAGAAATTTCTGGAATGTCTTGCAAATACCCTGAATTAGTTCCTGAACGTTGTACTATGATAATATAGTACTTCTTGAGTTTCTACGATATTTGTCTTATAATTTAAGAACAGCAAATTAAGATGATACCGCAAGCTTGCTTGCGGTACTACTTTAATTTATAACCCATTGATAAATGAGCAGTGAGGAATTACTTTGGAAGATAAAAAACCTGTAAAGAGAAAACAAAAAAGTAGCAGTTTTATATTTCTGCTGGCAGGAGGTTTCCTTCTCATATTGATTGTGAGTTTGGCGACACTGCTGCCTAAAACATCTGCCAATAACGGTCCATCCGGTAATGGACAGAAGGCAGCGGATGATACCCGGAAGGAAAACGGCAAAGAGCTGACGGCTATCATCACAGGCAGGGATGACATGATGCCGGGTTTTAATCTCCGTAATATAACGGACGGACAGGATTTAAGCCTTACTTTGACAGAAGGTTCTGTTATCATGGACAAGTATGGAAAAAATGTAGCTGCAGACAGCTTAAAAATAGGTGACCTGGCAGAAGTGTCCTATGACGGAGACACAAACAGTATCATCAGCCTTAAATTATGGGATAAAGCCTGGAGATATGAAGGAATACAGAACTGGAGCGTTAACCCAGGGGAAGGAAGCTTTACTATTGCGGACAGGCTCTATCAATACCCGGAGTATCTTTTTGTTACAAGAGAAGGTTTAAGCTTAAAGCTTAGTGACCTTGATAAGACCGATGAGCTGATGGCAATAGGATATGATAAAACGATTTATTCCATTCTGGTAACGAAGGGGCACGGCACCTTGCGTTTTGAAGATTATGGAGACTTTCTTGGCGGAACTGTTTACATTGGTAAAAGAGAGGTCCTTCCTATTGTAGAAGATATGACCGTTACCGTAAGAGAAGGCGACTATGATATTACCATGGAAAAGGATGGTTTTACCGGCACGAAATCAGTATCAGTTCTGCCGGGTAAGGAAACCGTGGTAAACATGGGTGAGTTTAAGAAACCTGTCCCTCAGACCGGCAAGATTACCTTTCACATAACGCCTCTTGGGGCACAATTGTATGTAGATGGCCTTTTGGTCTCCTATGATAATCCTATTGATATAGAATATGGAGACCACAGTATTAAGGCTACCCTCGGAGGTTACAAGGAATATACCGGAACTCTGAAGGTTGAGGATGAGGAAAAGGATTTATTTATAAAACTTGTGGAAACAGATAATACCAGTGAAGAAAGCAGCGCTGAGGAGAACTCACAGACAGGTTCCGGCACGGATGAAACCAACTCTTCGGGAACGAACACCAACACAAGTAACACCGGTTCTGATAACAATTCCTCCGGCAGCGGTTCAAACAATTCTTCTGACAATGGGAGTGATACGTCACAGTCAAGTGATAAGAATTATGTTTATATCCAGAGTCCGGACGGAGCCTCCGTATATGTAAACGGAGAATTTAAAGGTATTGCACCGGTAAGTTTTCCAAAGACTACTACCGGACAGCTCTATATCACTTTAATACAGTCAGGTTATAACACTAAGACCTATACCGTTGAAGTTAAAAATGACGGAGAGGATGTTAAACTTAATTTTCCGGCTCTGGAAGCAGCCGATTAGAATATGACATATTTTTAGCCTCCATGCATAGAATACTGTAAGTAGATACTATGCGGAGGCTAAGGAGAAAGTGCGAATACTCAAAGGGAAAGTACATTTGATAAGCTTTTTGCTTATTATATTTGTAGGGAGCTCTGTATTCTTTACCGGATGTAAGTCGGAAGACACGGGCGGAAAAAAAATAAAGGATCTAGAGTTTACGATAGTAGAGGATGCGGATGTACCCGAACCCCTCATGAAGATAATCAATGAAAAGAAGAAGGAACCCTTTAAGCTTTCCTATTCTGATACGGAAAATCTATACATAGTAGTTGGGTATGGTGAGCAGCCCACAGGAGGCTATAGTATTAAGGTAAATGAAGTTTACCTTACGGATAATGCCGTTGTAGTAGATACGGATTTAATAGGACCGGGAGAAAATGAACAGGTTACCAATGCTCTTACCTATCCCTACGTAGTTATAAAGACAGAATTTACCGATAAAACACCAAAATATAAATAATAAGTAAAAAAGGACTGCCG
>JAEXGM010000033.1 GCA_023450835.1 Bacillota bacterium
CAAGGAGCCAGGATACTCACTATAGTGAATATCCTGGCTCCCTTCCTTGCTATATTTCTATTAGATTATCTAATTACAACCCTAAAAGTTTTACAATTAGCTTTTTATTTTCCCAGAGCAGTTCGGCTTGCTCTTATAACTTCTATGACCTTATCTGCCACTGTTTTAGAAGCCTCCCCGTTCTCATAAAGAACCAGCCCTTCAAAGAATACCCTTACTGATGTTTCATAAGAAGCTTTGTCAAATTCCCTGATTCCACAGATTAATTTCTCCATATTGCCTGCTTTATAATAGGGCAATGCGTCATAATCAAAATAAAATCCTCTATCCGTATCATATTCCTTTCTGTCAGCCGCATATAAAAAGACCGGCTTTTCTGTAAAGGAAAATTCAAACATGATATTGGAATAATCCGTAATCAGTACATCACTGACAGACATCAGCTCGTAAATATCCCTGTAATGGGTCATATTAATCACTCTGTTGCTATAGCCGATAGAATCACTTTGGGCTGATACCAGAGGATGAAGCCTGACTGCCGCAATCCACTCACCGCCAAACTTCATGGACAATTCCTGCAAAAGCTTATCATAATCCAATGAATATGCTTTGGTATTATCCTTTCCCTCTCTGTATGTGGGGGCATAAAGAGCAATTTTTATATCATTCCTGATACCTAGCGCTTTTCTTACCTGCTCGTTAATTTCTTTTTTGGGACGGATAAGGATATCATTTCTTGGACTTCCGCACTCCAATATCTCTCCTTTATACCAGAAGCTTTTTTTATACATCCCGGTACAGAAATCACTATTTGAGATATAAAGGTCCGTCATGGCAGAATCCCGTTTCGCATTCTTTACATAGGCGCTGCCAAGGTGCTCCGCATAATCCTTCTCAATCTTCTTTAAGGCAATTCCGCCATGCCAGGTCTGGATATAATATTGACCTTTTCTTTTTTGAATATATCTTTCTTTTCTGTTATTATCCACCCATATCCTGGCGGTAGCAAGGGCATAAACAGCCTTTATACTGTTGCTTTTATACAGCTTTACACCCTTTATCTCCCCTGCTGCTTCCGGATGATTGGTTATAAATATTATTTCTAATTGTTTCAGATTTCTCCTTGCCAGTTCTTCCGTTACATATTTGGCATTGTCTCCGAAGCCCCATACATTGCATAATACAACTCTGCAGGGCTTGATGGGGACTATTTTAAATGCCTGAAAAAGGGCTGTTATCAAGATAAATCTTACCTTTTGGTATAGTTTTAATGCCCAGCCCGGAGCCAGGCTCTTTAACCGTTCTCTCATGGCGCAGTCTCACTCTGCGCTGCCCTGCTGATAATATCCTCAAATTGCTTTGCTGTCTTTGCCCAGCTTAGCGTACCCAGGTATTCTCTGGCGGTTTCATCCCTCTTTTTCAGAATATCGGGATTTTGAATGGACATTTTCATCTTACGGTATAAGTCCTCGAAATCCAGAGAAGTAAGTATGGCACTGCCCTCAGGGAAGAAATAGGGAAAGGTTCCGTCTTCAAACTCTATTAAAGGCAATCCGGTCGCTAACATCTCATAAGGCACAAGTGAAACATTGCTCATAGATGCTACCATACCAAAATCAGCCTTACGGTAAAGGGAAAGAAGCTCCTTCTTTGATAACATTCCAAGATTCTCTCCGGCTTCTGTCTGAAAGCTTTTATCCTCTCCGTAATAAAGGATGCGAAGCTTAATACCATCCTGTAAGAATCTTGCCTTTAACTGTTTTAACATATATTGAGTGATGTTTGGCAGTCTTTTTCCATAATATTTCAGGTAAACTGCCATAATGAACTCTGTTTTAGCGGAATAGCTGTCAAAATTCCTCTTATAATGGGGGTATTCCCGGCTCTCATAAGGAAAATCCACCGCATCTACCGGTGATACAGGCAGGCAGTTCTTCTCTATCATTTCCTTGTTCCAGGCACCAAGACTGACCATATGAAGCCCCTGCTCATAAGTCTTTTTCGCCATTAAAAACAATTCACCAAAGCTAAAGAAGTACGGCTCATAATCCTGGATAAAGTACATCTTATATCCGGGTATTTTCTTAGCAAAAGCAACGGTATCCCAGGAGGAGGCAATTACAATATCTGCTTTTAATCCGGACAGCTGCTTATTGGTATACATCTTTCCGAGATAGCCGGATAAATTCGAGGAGGCGCACTCCTCCATATCGGACTGTGTCTGTGGCTTATAAACCGCATAGCCAACTTCATGACCAAGTTTGGCCAGTTCTGTGCCAAGACGCAGAAGTGATGTCTGTCCGCCGCTGTATTTTGCCATTCTCTCCACAACAAAAAGTACCTTTTTTGTTTTTTCCGGTCTCTCATTCTGAATGACTGATACATCATAATTAGAAATCCGGTAATTAACGGACTTTTTTTCAGCCGTAGCCTGAATGTTATGAAGAGTTCCTTTTACCTTGACCTTAAGGATACTTTTCCATTTATTAATCATAGGAAGCTGTTACCTTTCTCCTGCTGTTATTTTTTCAATTACTTCCACTACCTTTGCAGAAGCTTTGCCATCATCAGCATGGTTGTATTTCTGGTAAAATGCCTTATATTTTTCTTCATATTCTTTTTCATTATAATTTTTTATTGCGTCTACCAGTTCCCTGGTCGTACCTACTATCGGCCCTGGAGCTTCTTCGATAAAATCAAAATAAAAGCCTCTCAGATTATCCCTGTAGTCCTCCAGGTCATAGGTAAAGAAGAACATAGGACGCTTCAGCAGGGAATAATCAAACATAACGGAGGAGTAATCCGTAATCATGATATCTGCCACAAGGTAAAGTGAGGAGATATCCTCGCACATATTGAATTCATAAACAAAACCGCCGTATGTAGACCAGTCAATGTTGTCTTTTACCAGGTAATGATATTTCACAATACAAATATACTCATCGCCAAACTGCTCTTTAAGAAGCGAAAAGTCCATTGCCTGATTGAATTTATAAGCTCCTTTTTCATAATACTCGTTGTCTCTCCAGGTGGGGGCATATAAGAGTATCTTCTTATTAAGAGGAAGTCCCATCTCTTTTTTTAATTTGCGTATATATTCAGCAGTATTCCCCTGAAAGAGAACATCATTTCTGGGGTAACCGATCTCAAGCATTGTTTTGTCAAAGGCAAAGGCCCTTTTAAAGATTTCACTGGAATAGTTGTTTTGAGAAATGAGATAGTCCCAGGTTCTGGTATTATAAAAGAAACTTCTCTTGTATTTCTCTATATTAGTCTCTCCTGCCATATTGACAGAATCCATGTCCAAAGCCAGCTTTTTAAGAGGGGTACCATGCCAGGTCTGAATATAGTGCACCCCTTCTCGTTTCTTAATATAGTTTGGCATTCTGGAGTCGCTTACCCAGATACCTGCAATTCCCATAAGAAAGAAATAACGAATTCTTGTCCTTCTTATCTTAATAGCACTCCCTGGTATGGAAGTTGCCACATTATCAAGCATAAAATAACAGCGGTATTTTTTATCCAGCCCCTGTTTTACCATTTCTTCATATATTGCCTTGGGATTACCGGTATAATTTCTCCCCATGTTACTTTCAAATACTATGATTCTCTTATTAATAGGAAGTATCTTTGTCTCTATCCGGTATAAAAGCATTATAAACTTTTTACCGGCCTTTTTTATCTTCTTTTTCCATTTACATAATGTTTTTTTTAGTTGGGGCATATGTGCAACTCCGTATTTTTATTTTTTTACCCCTAAATTCAGGTCATTCTTTATCTTAGTGGTGGAAATTCCTTCTGTTCTTGGAAGATATACAACCTCACAGTAATCCTTCAGAAAATCAAACTGTCCTTCCCAGTCATCGCCCATAACAAAAATATCTATCTGGTTGTCCACTACATCCTTAATCTTTTGCTCCCAGGTATATTCGGGAATGACCTCATCTACATAGCGAATTGCCTCTAATATGGTCTTTCTGTCTTCATAGCAGTGATAAGCAGTCTTATGCTTAATGGTATTAAATTCATCCGATGACAGCACTACCACCAGATAGTCCCCCTGCTCCTTAGCTCTTCTTAATAGATTGATGTGCCCTACATGCAGTAAATCATACGTTCCATAAGTAATTACCTTTTTCACTTTTGCACCACTCACCGCAGATAAAATATCGTATAAATTATTTGCGGCATCCTTTCTATGATTAATTTATATTTCTTTCAATTTTATCAGCAAACTCAAATCCAGTATTTTTATAAAGCAGAAGATTCTTTATTAATGCAAGAACAGAGGACACATACAAGCAGAATTTCTGATTGTGCTGTATCCTCTATTTAAACCTAACATATCTTTTTCTATTATAGTATTAAAATTCACTTAAACTTTCTTATGATTTCTTTAACCTGTTCAAACCGCTGAATATTGCCCTGATAGATGCCCTTGTAATATTAGAACTGATTCCAACACCGAATATGGTATTACCCGTATCTTTATCCAGTAAATGAATATATGCCGCAGCCTGGGCACTGGAGCCTTCACCAAGGGCATGCTCGCTATAGTCAAGAATCTTAATGTTGATGCCAAGTTCTTTTTCAAGTCCTCTAAGTACGGCGTCAATTGGTCCGTTACCGGTTGCTTCAAAGGATTTTTCAATTCCCTGATCCGTATAAACAACTTTTGCTATGGTATCAAAGGAATTATCGCTGTCATTCAGGTCTTCAAAACGGCTTCTTCTAAAATGCAGAGGTTCTTTCTGCTCCAGGTAATTTTCTTTAAACTCTTTTATAATCTGTTCAGGCGCTACTTCGCCCTGCTTCTCGGATATCTTCTGAATGATATCAGCAAATTCCTTATGCATTCCCTTCGGCAATTTAAACCCGAAGTAACTTTCCATAATAAAGGCTACGCCGCCCTTACCGGACTGGCTGTTAATACGTACGATGGGTTCGTATTTTCTTCCGATATCGGCAGGATCTATGGGCAGATACGGAACTTCCCAAATCTCCTTCTTTCTTTCCGTCATTGCTCTTACACCCTTATTAATGGCATCCTGATGAGAACCTGAAAATGCAGTAAACACCAGCTTTCCGCCATATGGGTGCCGTACGTGAACAGGTATCTTGCAAAGCCGTTCATATACTTCTATAATTTCATTAATATCTTCAAGCTCTAATTCAGGGTCTATTCCCTGGGAAAACATATTATAAGCTATGGTAAGAATATCAACATTACCCGTTCTCTCACCATTTCCAAATAAGGTTCCTTCCACACGCTCGGCTCCCGCAAGCAAAGCCAGTTCACTGGCAGCCACGCCGCAGCCTCTGTCATTATGAGGATGTATGCTTAAAATGATAGTATCTCTGTTTTTAAAATGGGTATGCATCCACTCAATCTGGTCTGCATAGACATTGGGAGTAGTCATCTCAACGGTACTCGGCAGATTAAAAATAATCTTATTGTCCGGAGTCGGTTCCCAAACCTCCTGTACTGCCGTACAAATATCCAGTGCAAAATCAAGTTCTGTTCCGGTAAAGCTCTCCGGAGAATATTCCAGTACTATTTTTCCCGGAAAACTCTTGGTATATTCCTTTACCAGCTTGGCGCCGTTAACGGCGATTTCTTTGATAGCCTCCCTCTCCATGCCAAAGACCACGTCTCTTTGCAGAGTGGAGGTAGAATTATAGATATGGACAATTGCCTGCTTCACGCCTTGTAATGCTTCAAAAGTTCGCTCAATTAAGTGTTCCCTGCATTGTACAAGTACCTGAACTACTACATCATCCGGAATCAGCTTACGGTCTACTAACTGTCTCAGAAAATCAAATTCAATCTGTGATGCGGAGGGAAATCCCACTTCAATTTCTTTAAAGCCTAATTTTACCAGCAGTTTGAAAAATTCAATCTTCTCTTCTACTACCATAGGCTCTATCAGAGCCTGATTACCGTCTCTCAAATCCACACTGCACCAGACAGGTGCATTTACAATCTGCTTACCCGGCCAGGTTCTTTCCTTAAATTCAACAACAGGTGCACTTTTATATCGCTTATAATTTAACATAATCCGTCCTCCTAATATTTACATGTTATTTTTCATAATGGCTATTCGACTGCAACATTTCCTGTCACAATGCTTTCTGAATAGTTTTAATCTTTATACCATGCTACGGAGTCGGTAAATCACACTGTATCTTTTTATGATAAATAATTTGGCGTTGTCTACTCTAGTCCCATCCCTATCATTCCTTTACTTGTTATTCGCCTATAATTTTGTTTTTCATTATAGCAAACCTTCCAAAGGATTACAAGTTTTATTTAAAACATTACGCCGAATATTTATGCAAGGGGCATGCCTGCTCAGATTTCATCTCCAAGGCCGCTTTCAACGGCTTTGATTATGACAGCAAGAGCTTTCTCTTCGTCTTCACCTTCGCAAATGATTTCAATTTCATCCCCTGTTTTTATACAGGCGCCTAAAACACTAAGCACACTCTTTCCGTTAACTCTTGTATTTTCTATGGCAATCGTAATTTTGGAACGGAATTCTATTGCAATTTTACAAAACAATCCCGCCGGTCTCAGATGTAATCCATTTGGATTTTTAACTACTATCTTGCTGCTTACCATATTAACCTCCATGCTGCCAACGCGCCGCAAATTTGGGCGCCAGCACAAATTTGTGTGTGAAAATACCCCTTTGCTGATTATGTATTAATACTATGTTATCCTCCGGTATGTCTTATGGTTACCACCACACTGGGATTAACCATTGTGACACCAGCCAGTGAATTAAACTCTACCAACATAGTATTATTACCGACCTTTGCTTCTTTTAAATCAACATAGGGCCTTAAATTATATTTATTCACATTTTTTAAGTTTTCAGTACTTCCATACAATACCACATTAAAAATATTGGACTTCACAGTAGCCATTGATCCCTTGGGAACATTTCGCATTTCTATATCGCTGGTATCATAGCTTAAGTCTTTTGTATCAAGTTTCTCAATCTTTACATTGACTACTGCTGTCTGATTATCATCTATCAGAATAACATCATTTTTGATAAAATCCGCTATATTGACCTGGTCTTCTATATCTTCTTTCTGGTTGTCAATGTTATATTCGCCCATGATATATTGAACCTTGTCAAGTTCGTCCTTCTCTCCTGCAATCACTACCTGTTTGGGCTCATATGCAAAATCTACGTATTTGTATCCGGGGAATGGTGTGCCAGTTACTTCTATAAAGAGATTCACTGTCTTTGTCTGCAGCAGGTTAACAGTTACATCCACAGTATCATAATTAAGTGTCAGCTTATCCGAATCCATCAGACTGCCATTCTTATCATATACCTTTGGCTCCGCACTGCTGACAAAGGATTGGCGCTGGTTAGTAACCGTCACTTCCACATCAACTTCCTTTATACGGTTTATAACTGTCTCCGCTCCGCTGACCTGTATAATGTTAGGACTGGTCGTTTTATCCTTGATATAATATCCGGACGCTACTTCGCCCTGGGTCACAACATTAATACGAAACTGTTCGCTTTTAAGATTTTCCAGGCTGACCTTCATGGTGGAAGTATCCTGTGTTATCTCCACAATATCTCTTTCATGTCCGGGTACGGTTACATTAATTTGGACAGCATTAACAAGCGAGAGTTCCGAAAGGTCTGCTACTGCTTTAATTTCCGAGGTCTTTAAGGATTCTATTACAGAACGCTTTGCTTTTATAGTAACATCTACCGTATCACCGGATACTACTTCATAGACTTTATCTTTTTGGGCAATGACATTCTCATTAATCTTAGTTACAGGAATATGATAATAAGATTTCTGAATTACAGGATTAGCTATATTTAAGATTATCAGCCAGATAAAAACAGCCATAAACAGGGACAGTATCTTTAGTCCAAGATTTCTAGTCAGTTTCTCTCTCATTCTTAGACCTCCCCTTCCATAATTTAATTTTCTTGTTATCAGGTGCTTTACTCTGAAGGCTAAGAATTTTATTTCTTAAATAATCTCCGTCTACATTTCGTATCAGGCTGCCGCCCATAGCCAGAGATACCTTACCGGTTTCCTCCGATACAATAACAGTAAGGCAGTCCGTAATTTCACTGACTCCGATACCCGCTCTGTGTCTTGTACCAAGCTCCTTACTTAAATGCATATTGTCTGACAGTGGCAGATAACAGGTTGCCGCCGCAACTCTGTTTCCTTTAATAATAACAGCACCATCATGAAGAGGCGTATTATGTTCAAAAATATTAATCAGCAGCTGGCTGCTTACCAGTGAGTCAATAGCAATTCCCGTCTTTTCAAATTCCATTAGGGAAATTTCTTTCTCTATAACAATCAGCGCCCCTGTCTTTGCCTTGGCAAGTTCAAAGGTGGCTTTTACAATATCTGCGACCGTTTTTTCCGAGAAGCGGTCTCCTTTATCTTTGGAGTCATTAAAATTAAACAAAGGTGTAACAAGATGATTCTGCCCCAGCTGTTCCAAAGCTTTTCTAAATTCCGGCTGAAATACTATAATAACTGCGATAATTCCAACATTAAGGCATTTATAGAATATCCAGAGTATAACGCTTAAATTCAAAATGGAGGCAAAAAGCCAGAGAATAAGCAGCACAATAAGCCCCTTGACCAGTATCCAGGCTCTTGTCTGTTTTACCCATACAATTACATTGTAAATGACAAAAGTCAGTATCAGAATTTCAATGAAGTCTGTAGGCCTGATCTTAGGAAGTGAATTCCAGCTTATATAGTCTTTAAAGAACCTTATAATAGTCTCCATAAAAGCTCACCCGCTTTACTGTAGTTTAGGCGTCCTAGCTCATATGCGTATAACATCCGCTTGTAAGCAGTCTGCGATACTGCATATATAAAAGGGTACCAGACATCCCTGCTGCCAATGCACCGCATATTCGGACGTCCGTGCAAATCTGTGTCAGGAAAAGCAATGTACTTTTCTAGTTATCTTCATCCTCATAGTCTTCCTCATCAGGGAAAGAATCATCCGGAAATTGTTCTCCCGGAATCTGAGTCGTCTTTTGTGTATTAAACCTCTTAACATTAACCTGAGGAGTTGTAACATTGATTTTAGGTACTGCTTTTACATAATAGTAATAATCATCATCTTCAAACTGTACATGTTCTACTGCCGAGTAATCCAGCGACAGATGGAAGAACTGAATAACAACCACCACAAGTCCGGAAATGATAGTCCCAATTATCATCGTACCGATCGGCTCTGATGTATCAAATTTCAAGCTTGCTATCAAAAATCCAAATACGTTAGTAAAGCATCCTGCCGCAACAGCCGCCTCATGGGAATAATCAAACTTCATCTTCCATACCAGCCAGGTGATTAAAATAGTAACGGAAAACACTGTCATTGCCGTTAGCAGCTGGCTATTGTCCTTAATGCCATTCACCACATAGGTGTATATTGTCATAGTATCTTCCAGGTTCACATTTGCCTGTATAGCCGCTGCCTGCTCTATAATATGCACAAGATAGTAAAGCATTACTCCAAGACAGGTGGGTATAATAGCAACCGGTGTTGAAAACACTCCCAATAACAGAGGAATTGTATAAGGTATCTTTAAATAAAATAAAATAGGAACCGCAAGAACTACCAAGCCAAGTCTGGGCGTGAACCGAAGAAATAAACTATACATTATAATAAATAGTATTAAAATAATAGCGGATAATATGACTGATACGGAGTAAATATGCAAAAAGGTCACCAGTGCTGAAAGGAGCAGCAGCACAGCAGATGGCGTAAATGCACTTAACAGAGAAAGTGCCAGAACAATAGGCATCTGTTTTAAACGTCCATCATAGCCCAGGTTGGTATTAATGGTTTCAAATACAATAATTGCTATAATAAACTTAAATATAGGCTTAAGGTAAATCTCATGCTTTTGATACAGGCTCTGAAGCCTGGTTCGAAGTACTAACAAAGTCATCATTTTTAATTCTATGCCTCCCCTTTTCCATCCCCACTGTTTTCCTGATAAAACCTGTTCAGCCTTTTGAGAAGTTTATAGTATCTTGACAGATTCTTTTTGGAGTGATCGTATTTTATGGAATATCCTATGAATGCTCCCGTAACATAAATAGCCATTATGATAATATAAAATCCCAGCAGATACTGGCCAATCCGTACAAAGTCCAGGGTCACTATCTTGCTGATAATATATTCCGCGTGATACATGCCGAATAAAAGAAGCACCAGCAAATAGCCGAGCGTAATACTTACCGCAGTTTTTATTACCTGATATCTGACATAATCTGTTTTATAATACTTGCTGATTTTGATATCTTCTTTACCCTTTCCTTCTTCAAAAGCAGCCAGCTTTGTCATTAATTTTATCTTTTTATTGTCTAACATCCTGTTCCTCGCTTTCACTATCAAACCTGATTCTGGCGCAAAAGCTGTCTATAAAAACACCAGATAGTCACTGATATTATATCATATAGCTTAGATGTTTTCGAGCCTTATTTTACAAGTTTTCTGGTTTTCCCTGTAATTTATTCCATTTTACTAATAAAATACAAAAAAGAAGCAGATTCCATATCTCTTATCAGCTTCTTTTTTATCCAATAATTAAATTTACAAAGAATTCCCATCGGGAAGCACAGCCCTAAAGCATTTGCGAGTTCCTTCTGTCTGCTTTCAGGTATAGAATCTCCTTCTTTGGTATAGCAAGTACGGGCGGATAAAGAGAGAGCTTACGATAGATTTCCTTTGGCATCTCCCAGCGAACCAGTCCGTGTCCATTTTCCAGCCTGACCATCAATATCATACTGAATACAGCCTCTGTAGTCTGCTCGACTGTATAGTGTGCAAATACAGCACTATTCTTATCCTCAACCATAAATTCCGGAAGGATTTGTTTTGCCCGCATACCAAGAAAAGACGCATCTTCAAATTCCTCCCCGGACTTAAACTTTAATCCCAGGTCAGGAACAAAGACCGCTGATTTCTCATGTATAACAGGGAAAATATTTTTGCATCCCGTCAGCAGGGCATCCACATAAGTCTGCGGATTCTGATAAAGCCTCTGCTTTGTACAGACAGGCTCATTGCTTCCATGTTCAATCACTACCACCCTGTCGCTGATACGATATACTTCATCTCTGTCATGGGAGACAAACAGCACTGTCTTTCCGAATTCACGAATTACCGACATAATTTCCCGCTCCAATTGCCATCTCAGATAGCTGTCCAATGCAGAAAAGGGTTCATCAAGCATAATGATCTGCGGTTCAGATACGATGATTCTGGCAATAGCGCACCTTTGCTTCTGCCCGCCCGACAATTGAGCGGGATAGAGATGTTCCAGCCCTGTCAGATGAAACCGTTCTATCACACTATCCACCGTCACCCTTTTTTTCTTTGGCATTACGACCATAATATTTTTCTTTACAGTCATATTGGGTATCAGTGCAAAATCCTGAAAAAGATACCCTGTTCTGCGTTTCTGCGGAACCAGGTCGATATCCCCTTCAGAATCATACACTGTCTGGCCGTTTATGATGATCCGTCCGCTATCCGGTTTCTCAATTCCCGCTATACAGCGCAGGGTCATGCTTTTTCCACAGCCGGAGGCTCCCATAAGTGCCACGGTTTCATTCTCGGCCTGAAAATCAATATTCAGATTGAACTTCCCCATCTTCTTTTTTATTCTGCAGCAAATAGACATCTCTATTTCCCCTTTCCAAAGGAAATCCGTTTTTCAAAAATATTGACACAGAGCATTACAGTAAAGGATATCGCCAGATTAATTATGACCCACCGCATTGCTTTGTCGTCCTGATTGGTCTGCCAGAAATAAGCAACCGTTGTCGATATGGTAGCCGTACGGCCCGCAATATAGCCGGCTACCATACTTGTCGCACCGTATTCTCCAAGTCCCCGGGCAAAGGCCAGCACCATGCCGGCAATAATTCCCTCTTTGCAGTTCGGAAGCAGTACTTTCCAGAAAATATATGTATTGGATAAGCAAAGGGTCTTGCCTGCCGCGATGATATTCTGATCAAAAGCCTCAAAGGAGCTTCTTGCTGTCCGGTACATCAGCGGAAATGTAACCACCACTACGGCAATAATTGCAGCCTGCCATTTCATGGTAAGGGTCGCATCAAAATATTTTTTAACCAGTATTCCAAGGCTGCTTCTTGGAGAAATCGTCTTTAATATCAAAAAGCCTACTACTGTCGGAGGCAGCACCATCGGAATTGTAAGCACCGCATCCAATACCCCTTTTAGGAAGCCAGGGAGTTTTGCCACATAATTTGCAATGAAAATTCCCAGAAAAAATGTGATTACTGATGCAATAAGGGAAATTCTGAGTGAATTCCATAAAGGGAACAATTCCACCAGACCACCTCCTTTTTCATGTTTTCTCTGTTACAGCCTTACTTCGCCGGAACAATCAATACGACCTTGTTTTCCAAAAGCTCAATCTTTGTATCGTCCGCAATATAGCCCTCTCCGCTGAGTGCCGTCATCTGTTTTGCCGCCGCGGAGAAAAAGATGTCTGCCTCGGCTCCGGATTCAATCTGGGTCTGAAGCGTACCGCTCGAATCAAAGTTAAATACCAGTTTGATATCGGGATATTTCGTTTCAAAGGCCGTCTGTATCGCAGAAAGTGATTCCGTAAGGCTCGCAGCCGCAAATACATTCAAGGTACACGCACTCCCCGTATATTCCGTTTCTGCTGCCGGAGCGGCAATTGCCACGCTAAAGCCAACTTTTTTAAATTCTGAAAGTGCGGCGTCTGTAGAGATATAATTCAGAAATACCTTTGCAGCATCCGGATTTTTTGTTCCGGAAAGCATCGCCACCGGATATACCACAGGGGTTTTTAAGGAACCTTCCGGAGCCTCACAAATAACCTTAACACCCGTAGCGGTTGCCGCATCCGTTGCGTATACAACACCGCAGTCCACGGAAGCTTCCTCTACCTGAGACAGCACCTCCTTTACGTTGGTGCCAAAGGAAATCTTGCTCTGGATATTCTCCCAAATGCCAAGGTTTTCGAAAATCTCCTGGGAATACTGCCCCACCGGGACATCCGAATTGCCCAGGGCTATCAGCTTCACCTTATCGGTACCGATATCCTCAAAGCTTGTAATTCCCTCTTCTGCTTTTGCATCCTCCGCCGTATCCGTTACAGTTGCTTCCGGGGTTGGGGTCACAGTTTCTGTCACACTGTCCGTCGCAGTTACTTCACTGTCCGGAGTTTCTGTCTGCCGGGAATCTGACTTATTACATGCCACGGTAAATAACATCATCCCCGCAAGAATTATTGCCAGTGCTCGTTTCATAACATTTTTTTTCATATTCGGCTCCCTTCTGCGTACTCAGCAGCACCCGAGGGTACTACCGCACGCGTACAAAATCAGGGGGGAGTAAAAGATTTATCTTTCACTCTTATCCTCCTTTTCCAAATCCAAAACAACACAGCTCATTTTACATTTAAAATATTTCATGTTTACTGATTTTCTAATATTTTTGTTTTTATGTACTGTTTTATTTATTTTTATACTGTTTTATATTTTATAGCCAAGTGTTGTTTTGTATTATGATTCATAAGGATATATAATTATTTGACTATTGTCAATAATATTCTTTATTTTCAGCATTTTCAACATCAATATTTATTTTAAAATACTTTTTTATACAATTTCGTTCAGTAATTATTTCATTTTATTATGTTTTGTTTTGTATTAATATATTTAGTTATGTTTTATTTAGTTTTATCGTATTATGATATAGACTTATCATTTCGTTTCTGTTATAATTCATGTAATGATTTGAGCATCAATAAGAAAACAGGTGATAAAAATGAATGAAAAACTTTATACACCGCTGGAAGCGGCAGAGATTTTAAAAATAAAAAAGAATACCGTTTACGAAATGATCAAACGCGGTACTCTAAAGGCCACAAAGATGGGCAAGCAGCTTCGCATTACAGAAAGTGATCTGAACCAGCTTATCACCTCCGGCAACAACCAGACAGATGAGCATGACTATGTAATATCCCCCGACTATCCCCGAGACCGCCCCGAGGATATTATTGTCTGCGGTCAGGATATTGTCCTGGATATGCTATGCTCATCAGCACATTCCCTCTGCAAATCTTCCCGTTTTATCCGTTCCTATGAAGGAAGCTATAATGGTCTGCTCTCCTTGTACAAGGACGAGGTATCTGTTGCATCCGCACATATATGGGACTATAAGACTGATTCCTACAACCTTCCTTATATCAGTTATCTGATACCCGGAGAAAAGGTCCATGTCTACCATGTACTGAGCAGACCCATCGGTTTTTATGTTGCCAAAGGCAACCCAAAGAATATTCATTCTATTGAAGACTTTGTCCGGGATGACATTCATATCGCAAATCGTGAAAAAGGAAGCGGAATAAGGATTTTAACAGATTCCCTCCTGCTGTCCCAGGGTATCGCCCCCTCCTCTGTAAAGGGTTATGACAAGGCAGTAAGCTCTCATCTGGCTGCGGCGGCAATTGTTGCAAAAGGCGGTGCTGACTGCGCCATAGGCAACAAAAGCACAGCGCTTCAGATGCCCAGTATTGATTTTCTTTTTCTGCGTGACGAGCAGTATGACCTTGTTATCAAGGAAGCCGATATCGGCCGTCCTGAAATCAGCGCCCTGATTAAAGTACTCCGCTCCAGGGAATTTGCCGATGAAATCAACGCCATAGGTCTTTATAATGTAACTGATATGGGAAAGCGGCTGCTTTAATTGCAGCTTTAGGCCATAGCTTAAAATTGCTTTCTCCTTCTATATCATCGTTGCGTTCCGGCTTCCGCAAAGAGAGCAGGACGCGCAGTCTGCGGGAGTGCAGCCTATCCGCCCGGTATCTGCCTTTCCCACAACGAATCTGGTTCCCTGAATAGGATAGGTCGCTTCCTCTTCTGAAATAAGTGTCACCGTATCCCTCTCCCAGTCGAAGCTGATTTTCATTGCCTCGGAGGTCATTTCGTCGTCATACAAAGGATGGGGCTTTAATGCCGGTTTCCATATCTCCGTCGAGTAGACTTTGTCTTGACTTCCCTTATCCGATTGTACTATTATCCGGTTTTCCTCCGTTTTTATGGATAAGAGCTTTCCTTCCGGACTGAATTTTACCGAATTATCATCGGCATGAACTCCAAGGGCATTGGAATCATATGCTGACAAGTGCCCGATTGGTGTTTCTATCAGCACAGGAGCTGCCGGCTCCACCGACTCCAGTTCCCCCGATTCATACAAAGAAAAACCGACAGCAGTTTCCATCCCCCCCGCCGGAGTATTTATCAATACCCTTTCCCCGGGATACAGAGTAATACTCTTAATAGCACCGCTTTCATAGAAATTAATCGCCGAAAGATATGCCTTAAAAGCTGTAAAACCAAATTCAAAGGTCAATGGTATATTATGGTCCTTTTCTTCTTCCACCGTCCAAAAACCGCTTATCTTTCCATCTGTAACGAAAACCCTGTGTACCTCTCCGCCCGGATAGAACGTTATCTTCTCAGCCGGAATTTCTCCAATCGGTGTCATTACCTCTGACTGCTCCTCCAGCATTACAGCTCTGATCATTCCGTTCTTATGAAATTCAACCGAAGGGGTATTCTTTCTCCTTGCTGTCTCTGTATAGGCCGGGACAAGCTCTCCCGCATGAGTTACAACCATGTTTTTTCCCTCCAGCTTAAGACTCTCAAGTTCCCCTGAAGGGTAAGCCTGAAAGGAAGTTACATCCCCGAATATCCCGTTTGCAATCTGAATATGGCTATCATCCACTACCATATAATTCGCCATATAATCAACCTCCTTCACACTGCCTGTGGGTAATCACCGCTAATTGACCGGCTGCCGTCTTTTCTGTCCTGACAAGGAACCTTTCGTCCTTTTCCAGCCAGGGCGGTATATGTGTACAAATGATTTTAAGTTCCACAAAGGGTGTGGACTCAAAGAAAGGAATCAGTGCTTTTTTGGAGCTCAATTCCGGATTTTTCTCCTGTGCTCCGATTAAGTCAAAACGGTAGACTCCTTCCACACCGGTCTCTTCCGGAACCGCCTTTGCCTGTGAAACCTTGCTTTGTTCTTTCTTAAATTGCCCCAGCTCTTCCAATAATCCTTCTATACTCTCCCTGCTATTATCCGTCAGCTGAAAAATACAAAATCCCGCCATATCAAAGGCAGAATAGGGAATCCCGGAAATACTGCCAAAAGCCACAGCTTTGCAATCTCCAAGCCCCGCAATCAGCTCGTTTACCTTTGTTCGAACAGCAGCCGGTGAGGAGGGAGCTATTGGCGTAAAGACAGTCTCTCCTGTTTTTATTAATTTCTCCTGTTCCATTTCATAAATCGAATACCCGCAGCACTGATAGAATTCAGCCATTTTCTTATCCTGATTGTAAAAAAACGCCGCTTTTTCCATTTTAGCAACCATGCCCTTTCCAATGCGCCTCATGTTTGTGCCGAGGATTTCGCAGGCACAAACATGTGTGTGAAAATTATCTTTTTAATTTTCACACTACCTCCACAACATTCCCATGAATCAATTTCGCCAGAAATTCAGCCACCTCATACTCCGCCTCTTCTTCCTCCATGCCGTACTTTTCAGCCACAGTCTGCAGCAGCCGGTCAACATTCGCCCCTTTCTCAAGATGGCTCCAGAGAAAGACACATGCCTCATTCACCGAGGGCAGCCCCAGCAAGGACCCATTTTCACTGTCCTCTACATGGAAAATGCAAAATTCTCCTCCCAGTTCCCTTAATATAAAGCCTTCCTTCAGTTTGACATAACGAATATTCATTCATATACCCCGTGCATATCGCAGGCCTGCCTGCGATACTGCCTTAATAAGTAGTTTGAAAGTGTTTTTCTTTTAAACTTTCTCCTATATAAAATTTTCAAAGCAGGGTTTTAGCATACTTTTCAACTGCTCCATACATACCAGAATCTTCTTTTTATCAATACCGGTTTGAAATCCGGATTCACAGGCATGCACGAACTGATACATGTTGCAGTTCCCGGCACGTTCACCAATTCCATATAAGGTGCAGTCAATGAAATCCGCTCCCCTGTTTGCCATTTCCAGTGAATTAGCGACTGCCATGCCAAAATCATTATGTTCATGGGCTTCAATCGCCATCCCGCAATGTGACCTTATTTCAGAAACAAGATTACCGGCCCTGACCGGCGTAAAAATCCCAACCGTATCCGCCAGCCGGATGGTTTTTACCCCAAGTTTCTCCGCCAGAACGGCAAGCTTTATCATAAACCCGATATCCGCTCTGGAGGCATCCTCAAACCCCAGTGTCACATCCACATGAAAGCTATTGGCAATCTCCATGCATTCTGAAAGCTGCTTTTCGACCCATGCTTTGTTCTTATTCAGTTTGGAATAAATCTGTACATAACTGACCGGAGCTGCGATATGTACAATATCCGGTTTCTGATGGCAGGCTTCCATGACATCCTTCGGATTTAGCCTCGACCAGATTGATATTTTAGCCTGTTTTTTCTTCGCCATAATTTGGGACAGATACTCCCGCCCTTCCGTCCTTCTGTCGTAAATTCCTACCTCTATCTCATATATGCCAATCTGATCGAGCAGCAGGGCAAGTTTGACCTTCTCCTCCGGAAGAAAGATGACCCCTGAACATTGTTCACCATCACGTAATGTGGTGTCCACGATTTTAAGTGTGTTTTTCATTACGCTCATACCTCTCAATCATTTTTATGAACTCCTCTTCTGAAACGGCTTCTCCGGTTACTCTGCACATCCCTTTTACTTCCTCCAGAAGTTCGTCAACTCGTTCCAGAGCAGGACTTCCCGGCCTTAATTCTTCTATTTTATAGCGGATGGAATTTCTTCCGGAATGCTTTCCAAGGGTCACTTCTCTTTGAAGACCTACCAATTCCGGTTCATAGGGCTCATAATTCGTTGGCTTTTTCAATATACCATCCACATGCACACCGGATTCCACGTAGAAAATTCGTCTTCCCAACACCGGTGTTATGGGAGATACGGTTGCTCCCAGTACATTTTCCATCCATCCGCGCAAGTCCAGAAAACTGCGAAAATTTCTGCTGACCATGTATCTGTCCATTACATGCAAAGACATAAGTAACTGCTCCGTGGCCGCATATTCTCCTACCCCCATCATGCTCGACACTACCGCATATCCCTTATATTGCAGGAACAAAGAAGCTATGGCCGTCGCACAATGATAGGTATTCTCCGGACACAGAATCAACCGTTCAAGGCAGAATTTCTTCTTTAACAACTCAATCCCCACTGCGCAGCCGCCAAGGATAAGATTATCCAGACCGGTTACCTTCACCAGTTTTCTCTTATCCGGCAAATCATATCCCGTATTATCCTCCAGGCTATTGACCTGATAGTAAGGGACCTCTTTGTCATTCTTATATTGTTTTGGGGTAAAATACAGCTTAATTTTCTCATCCTTCTCCGGATATACTCCATTCATGTAGGCGGCTGTGTCCACCTCAAGATAATAATGGAAGCCTTCCGGAAGTTCTCCATCCATTGTATAATATACATTAACGGAAATCTGGATATCCTTGATGCCGATCTCTCCCATGAGTTCAATGAAACAGTATATCTCATCCCGGGTCAAATTATAGTCATCCAGCCGGCTTAGTGTCGCATCTATAATTCTTATCATAGACATACCTCCCTGTTCTTCTCATGAAGCTTACGATCAGATCATCAGATCTTTCACCGGCTTACCACCCTCAAAATGCTCATCAAATATCCTTTCCACATCTTCTTTCGTAACATTTTTATACCAGACTCCTTCCGGATAAACAACCACGACCGGACCTTTTTCGCAGATGCCAAAGCATCCGGTATTATTCAGGACAACCTCTCCTGAGAGCTCCCTTTCTTCAATCTCCTGCATGAAGGCCTGCACAAGATCAACACTTCCCTGCTGAAAGCAATAACCTTTTTGCTGTCCGTTGATCCTGCAGCTCGTGCAGATAAATACATGATATTTTGGCTGAACCATAATCCTTCCTCCTTTTATACCTGCTTTGCAGCATTTATAATAGCATTTTCAATTCTATCATAGGCTGACCATGAAAGTATCCCCTTATCCTCCAGCCTGTGCTTCGGAGAGTCGCCGATTCTCATGGCAATAACACCGTTACAGTCACTGAGTGTCCCAAGTATCTTTGCAATCTTATCATCCTGCTCACCGCAATAGGCATTGCCTGAACAATACTTCTCCACATCACGTTTTTCAAGATAACGAATATCCCCGTCCGAATATTCGTAGATATAAAATTCCCTGGCATGCCCAAAATGCAGGTCCACATTAATTCCGCTTTTAGAGGCCACAGCAAACAGCAGATGTTTTTTTACTTTATCCTTTTTCTTTTTCTCTTCCGAAGTAAATGCAGCCAGGTCAAGGGAGAGGTCATTATCAAGGGTCCCGATGGCATCCGCACGGCACTGTCTGCAATGAAGCATCTGTTTCATAATGGTTCCGCACTCTGCTCTTAACTTCCCGATTTCCAGATTGCTTACCAACGGAAGATTTTCGAAGGCGCTTCCTTTTACCGGAACCATTTGCATAATGTTTGTTATATATACGCCCATTTCCTTGCAGGTCCGTACCACTTCCGGAATATGCTGCTCATTAATCCCCTTCAGTGTTACAATATTCACCTTACAGATTACTCCTGCCGCAAGCAGCATACGGAGTCCCGACAGCTGATTAGATACCATAATGGCCCCGGCAGCATCCCCCTCATAGATTCCACCCATATACTTAATGTACCGATATATCTTTCCGCTGATTTTCGGGTCAATAGCACTCATTGTCACGGTAATATGGGTCACCCCAAGACTGACCAGCTCCTTTGCATAGAAGGGAAGCATCAGCCCGTTGGTGGATAAGCAAAAGGTCACGTCCTTGTCGAATTCCCGAATCAATTCAAGAGTCTTCTTCACCTGGGGATAATTATCCGCCAGAGAATCTCCCGGTCCGGCAATTCCCACCACCGTAAGATTCGGCAGTTTGGCTTTTACTGTTTTATACCGCTCCAGAGCCTCCTCCGGGGTCAGGATAGAACTGGTCACCCCCGGACGGCTCTCATTGGGGCAATCAAACTTTCTGACACAATAATTGCACTGAACATTACAGGCAGGTGCCACTGGCAGATGTATTCTTGCATTTTTATGGCCCGCGCAATTATAGCAGGGATGCTCCATTGTCTTTCTCAGCATATCCTCCGGCATCCCTGTTTCCTCTGCCGCTGTCTTGTCTTTGTCTATACTGCTGCCTTTATAATATTCGTCATAAACCACTTCACGAAAGGTAGTCTCCGTAACCTTTAGCAATGCATTGGTTATATCATCCAGAAAGGTCTGGCTTCCTTCAAACCCAAGCATGCGAAGCCGCTGTCCTCCTACCCGGTCATGTATCGGAAATGCCCTGCGGACCAGAGGAATCCCCAGGCTTTCCTCTATCCTGCGTCCATCCGAATTACCTATCATAAGATTGGCGCCAAATTTAACCGCTGCCTCTTCTATTTCTTTAAAATCCGCATCATCCATAATAGCATAGCCCTCTGCAAAATACCGTGTCCCAAGGTCTTTTACGGCCTCTTCCACATACTCCTTTAAGGAAGGGAAGACACTTCCGGTTGCCACGACCACCGGCATGATTCCATTCTCAGAACATACCCTGACTGCAGAGATTACAAATTCCGGTTCTCCAAATATCACCGCTCTTCCCGCACTGTTATACTTGTGGGAATCAATCATGCCATCCAGATAACGCCCCCGCTCCTCTTTAAGATATCCCGGTACCGCAAGGCCCGATACCTCTGAAAGCAGCTTATAAAACATATCCGTGGCCTTTAGACCCACGGGGGATGCTATCTGCCGGCAGGGTACCCCATATTTCTCAAAAAGCGTCTTTCCCGGAGACTGGGTGGTCGTATCATCACTGATTTCTATGGTCAGCTTCGCTCCAGCCATTTTTCTCAAGTCCTCAACGGAGGTACCTCCCTGGGGAAGTCTTGCGTACTCTGCTTCATACCCTCCATCCAGATTATCGGAGATGTCCGGCAGAAATATTGCGTCGATTTCAAATTGTGAGAATGCACTTTTTATAAAACGGATATCCGCAGGACTATGGGGCGGAAGTATTACATTGACCTTATTATTTTTCTCGGTATTCATCTCAAGCTTCTCTGCAATTGCATTTAATGCCGCCATATAGCCCTCATACTGAGTCCCCCCATATCCGGGAGAGGCAACCGGGATGATTGTAATATCTTTATAGGCTGTGTTTTCTTCCCGAAACCTCTCAATAATACCCGAAACATCCTCACCGATAGTCTCGGCAAGGCAGGTCGTCATAACTCCGATTACCTCAGGGTTATACAGACTGATCAGGTTGGCAAGGCCTGTTTTTAAATTTTTTTCTCCGCCATAAACCGTCCCCTGCTCTGTGAGGGAAGAGGAAGCAATATCCACCGGTTCATTATAATGTGTCGCCATATGTCTCCTGATATAAGTAGCACATCCCTGAGAACCATGAAGAATGGTCATACATTTGCTGATTCCGTAAAATGCCGTGGCAGCCCCCATAGGCATACACATCTTACATGGATTCACATTCAGACTAACAAGAGGATTTATTTTTGTTTTCATAGGCCGCACTCCTTAATAACATCCCATACCGGGCTGTTCATGCTCTCATTAATCTCCCTTGTAAAATTGATGACTCCCTCAAAACCGGCCAGCGCATGCTTTCTCTCATGGTTGTGGTCACAAAATGCCATTCCTAATTTATAGGCCAGCGGACGTTCCTTCACACCTCCCACTAGGATATCCGCTCCTTTTTCCTTCATGAAGGCTTCCAGCTCCGCAGGATTCGCATCATCCAGAATGACCGTATCCTCATCCACCAGATTCTCAATTATTTCATAATCCTCTCTTTTCCCGGTCTGGGTTCCTACGACAACCGTCTTCATTCCAAGAAATGCAAACTGGCGGATCAGAGATATTGCTTTAAAACCTCCGCCCACATAGATAGCCGCTTTTTTACCCTCAAGACCCCTTTTGTACCTGCTAAGAAAGTCCTGCATTTTCTCCGTCTCTTCTTCGCAGAACCGGATTGCTTTCTCTCTTGCATCCTCATTTCCCAGCGCTTCCGCAATCCTTACAAGGGAGGCCGTCGTATCCTCAATCCCAAAAAAGCTTACTTTAATAGAGGGAATTCCAAACTCCGCTTCCATCCGGTTGGCAAGATAAGTACTTGAACCGGCGCACTGAACCACATTCAGTGAAGCCGACGGTGCCTTGATCATCTCATCATAGCTTGCATCTCCGGTAAAGGAAGCCACCACAGGGATACCTATTCTGGCCATATAATTCTTGATAATCCACATTTCTCCCGCCAGATTATAATCACCGAGAATATTGATTCCCTCTCTTCGTTTTTCTGTCTTATATGGACCTATAACCTGCATGATTGCATCACAGGCCATCCGGTACCCGGTGGATTTATTTCCCGAAAAACCGGGAGATTTCACAGGTATCACCGGAATGGAATATTTTTCAGACATATGTCTGCAGACAGCATCCACATCATCGCCAATGACTCCTACAATACAGGTGGAATAAACAAAAATTAACTTTGGGTGATTTTTTGATATCAGCTCTTCTATGGCACTCTCAAGCTTCATAGCTCCGCCGAAGATGACATCCGTTTCCCTTAGATCCGTGCAGAAACTGTTTCGATAGATGTCTTCCCCGCTGGTAAGGCTTCCGCGGATATCCCAGGTATAACTTGAACATCCGATGGGCCCGTGAATGATATGATAGGCATCCGTAATGGGATTTAACACAACTCTCGCGCCGCAGTACACACATGCCCTCTGGCTTACCGAGCCCGATACGGAATCCGTATCACATTTCATCCCCATACCGGAACAGACTCCCGCCTGTTTGGTCAGAATAGATTTTTCCCTTTCTCCTAAGACATTCCTTCGCTGTAATTCGGTCATAAGAATCACTCCTTTCATCAATGGGCGCTGCCTGCATGGAGTATATCAAAATGTAGCTCTAAGAGGTATGGCCTGCCACACGCACCGGCTGACCCTCATCCGAAAAGGACTTGTTTGTCTAACCGTGCATGATTACAGGTCATACCCCTTATATTTACCTTTCATACCAGACCAAATCTACCTACAGCAGGTCTACATTACAACATCAAAATCCTCATCCTTCGCCTCTGCATCCACTTTATCCATCAATGCATTGGCAATTTTCTCTACATAGCGTATGGAGCCGGCATATCCCACGGATGCCTGAATCGTATTTCCATAACGGTCAAGTACAGGAAATCCCATTCTGACAATGGGAATGTCCTCTGCTTTTGCAATCTGCTTACCATAAGAACTTCCGATTAAAACATCAACAGGTTCATTTTTTATCAGCTGATGAAGATAGAACAAATCGGTGTCCGCTTTAATAACGCATTTGCCCGGGTCCATTCCGTACTCCTGAAAGAGCTGTTTTACCTGTCTTGTGAATTCTTCCTTTGGCGTACCTGTTATCACATACTTTGGAATCATCCCCATTTCGAGGCACAGAGCGGTAAAGCTGTATACAATGTCAGGGTCTCCATAGATTGCGGCTGTTTTATTAAAAGTATACGCATGGGAATCCAGCATCAGGTCCACCAGTCTTCCCCTTTCATCCTCCAGTGCCTGAGGCACCTCCTGACGGGATATTTCACGGAGTGCCATGACGTATTTATCCGTAAGCTTTACACCGATGGGCATCGGAATCAGTGTAAAAGGGACCTTAAATTGTTTGTCAAGAAATTCAGCCGGTTCAAGGCTTGCAAACATTCCCATGGCAATTAGTTTTTTGGCTCCCCCAAGAGCTTTAATATCTGCCGAAGGGGTACCGACTCCCTTGGGAAAATATTTGTATTTACCCGTCATGGGTGTTTCCAGAATTCCCTCATGATCCGGAAAGTAGATATACTCCACTCCCATCACCTTTGCAATCCGCTTAAGCTCCCTGTCATCCCCGGGATTGACCCAGCCGGGAAAAATAGCGGCACGGTTGCTTTTCACTGCGGCTTTTTGTGTCATATACTTCATAAAACCGATCATCATATTAGAAAAGCCCTGAATATGGGAACCTTCATAGGAGGGTGTACTTGCATAAAGAACTGTTTTATCTTCGGCGACCTCAAGATCCATAATATAATTTCCCACATCATCACCGATGGTCTCTGAGAGACAGGTAGTATGAACCGCTATAATTTCCGGATCATAAAGGTCAAATATATTCTTGACCGCCGTTGTCAGATTGCTTCTGCCTCCAAATACGGAAGCTCCTTCGGTAAAGGAACTGGAGGTAGCCATTGCAGGCTCTTTAAAATGCCTGGATAATACGGTCCTGTGATAAGAGCAGCACCCTTGGGAACCATGGCTGTGAGGCATACAATTCTCGACTCCAAGAGCACAAAACATTGCTCCCACCGGTTCACAGGTCTTGCAGGGGTTAATCGTGATATGTCTGTTTTCCATAATTTCTTTTGGCGTCAATTCAAGCATTCATTTCACCTCCGATTCTTCCTCCCAGCAATGCTGCATTTTTCCAGGGAGGAGTGGTAAGCACCCAGGCCTTGGTATAAATACTCATTGTAACATCGCGGCCAAATATGACGGCACCGTTAAATCCCGCATAGGGACCGGAATAATCATAAGAATGAAGCTGCCTGGACACTACGCCCTGCTTCTGGATAGAGTATTTATCCTTAATTCCGGAAAAGAAAATATCAGGTTTCATGGAATGAATCAGCTCATCTGTTTCAAACATGTTGTAATCATCCACTACCATATAGCCTTTTTTCATATCCGGAAACATTCCGTCATAGGTGTCAATCTCGATTCCCTTTTCCTTAAGTTCCTCTAATTCTTTTTCACTATAGCGTTCTTTATAGAAAGCTTCGTCCTGGGAAACCGTAATCTCTTCGATATTCTTGCTGTCGGCATCCGGCTTTATCTCCGAGATGATATCCCGCCCTTCATAGTCGTCCCTGTGGGCAAATTCATATCCGGCGATGATTGTCTCGATTCCGAAATCCCTGAGAAGACTCTGATAATGATGGGAACGGGAACCTCCTGTAAAGATACCTGCGGTCTTGCCTTTTAACATAGACCGGTAATATTCCATATCATCGGAGACAGCCTCCAGTTCCTCCGCTATTACCTCTTCCGTCCTGGCAACGAGGTCTGCATCCTTAAAATACTCCGCAATCATCCGAAGAGTTTTACAGGTGGCCCCGATACCGATAAAATTAACCTTCAGCCAGTCTATGCCGTATTTTGTTTTCATCATCTCTGCCACATAATTAATAGAGCGATGGCACATGACCAGATTCAAATCTGCAAGATGTGCATTTTTCATGGTTTCGTAGCTTCCATCTCCGGTAAATACGGACACTATCTCATATCCGATTTTTTTCAGTATTCTCTCTTCTTCCCAGCCGTCACCGCCGATATTGTATTCACCCAGGATGTTCAGCGAATATTTTCCCATGGGTTTTTTATCGCCGGTACCGATAATCTGCCTCATCAGCCCGTTATTAGCAATATGATGTCCCGAGGACTGTGAAACGCCCTTGTATCCTTCGCAGGAAAAACCGACTGCCTTGATACCGTATTTTTTTTCCACTCTTCTTGCAACTGCCTGGACGTCGTCCCCGATTAATCCGATGGGACAGGTGGAACAGATAAAGATGCATTTCGGATTGAAGAGTGTCATAATCTCATCAATTCCTTCCTCCAGCTTCTTCTCTCCTCCAAATACGATATCTGTCGGTCTCATATCCGTACAAAAGGAATAAGGAACAAAATTCTGCCCGCCTTCCTCTGCCTTTGCTTTGTTTCTTCTGGTTCCCCAGCTGTAAAAGGCACAGCCTATGGGCCCATGGGTAATAGTGACCGCATCCTTCATAGGGCCGACAACAACACCCTTACACCCTGCATAACAGCAGCCTCTTGCCGTTGCAATACCGGGAATAGCTCTGGTATTCGCTGTGATGGTATCCGCTTCATCACTCATTTCAAGCTGGGAGATATGGCTTTTTCTATTTTTAAAAACCCGGGAGGAGTACTTTTCCAGCAGCAAATCTCTTTCATTCATCTATATACACCTCCTAATATGCATCGGTAGTTGCCGCACCGTCTCTGACCCTGTAGGAGTCCAGGACGGGAACAACAAATATCTTTCCGTCTCCGGGATGCCCTGTCTGATTCGTCTTAATAAATACATCCACCGCATCCTTCACCTTATCATCATCCACAACTACAATAAAAAGTCTTTTGGGAATCAGCCTTACCGCTTCGGTAAGGGTCTCGCCCTGGGAATCCATCGGCAGCTCTCCGGTAGCTATTACAAGCTTTAAAAGTTCGGGGTCAATCATTTTCTTGCCTCTGCCCATACATTTGCGGCAGCTGTAAGCCGGAAACCCGCTTTCTGCCAGAGCCTGTTTGGTTGCATTTACTTTATTCGGGCGAATAAAAGCCATGATTTCTTTCATCTATATACCGCCTTTCGTTTAAAGTCCTGGTTTCCCTGTACTAACCGTGTATGCTTCCTCTACCGCTGATACGAAGATACGCCCGTCTCCGTAATTACCGTTGCCGGTCCTTGCTGTCCTCAGAATAATCTTAACAATGGTATCTTTATCCTCTTCCGTACAGACAATCAGCAGCATTTCTTTGGGAATCTCGTCATAGCAGTATTCATCGACCATTATTCCTTTTTGCTTGCCCCTTCCGAAGACATCCATTTTGGTAACCGCAGCAAACCCTGCTTCCGCTAACTCCGCCATTACCTGCCCTGCCTTTTCAGGTCTTACAATTGCACGTATCATTAACATATGAATACTCCTCCTTAATCTGAAATTCCATATTCCATCAGGATTTCTTCCAGGTCATCGATTGACATGGGCTTTGGAACAACAAACATGTCATTCCCTTCGATTTTTCTTGCAAGCTCCCGGTACTCATCTGCCTGAGGTTCCTCGGGACTGAAATCAATAACCGTTTTTTTATGAATCTCGGCTCTTTGCACCGCATTATCACGGGGGACAAAATGTATCATCTGTGTGCCTAGTTTTTTCGCCACCGCCTGAACCAGATCCGCCTCTTTATCAACCTTACGGGAATTGCAGATCAGGCCGCCAAGGCGAACCGTTCCTGTTTTGCCGTATTTGGCAATACCCTTTGAAATATTGTTCGCCGCGTAAAGAGCCATCATTTCTCCCGAACATACAATATAGATTTCCTGAGCCTTTCCTTCACGGATTGGCATTGCAAAGCCGCCGCATACAACATCACCCAGTACATCGTAGAATACATAATCCAGGTCATCCGTATAAGCACCAAGCTGCTCAAGAAGGTTAATAGATGTAATGATACCTCGTCCGGCGCAGCCAACACCGGGCTCCGGACCGCCGGATTCAACACCTTTAATTCCCTTGAATCCCATCTTCATAACTGCATCCAGTTCAATATCATCCCCTTCGTCCCTCAGAGTATCAAGAACCGTTTTCTGTGCAAGCCCTCCCAATACCAGTCTTGTGGAATCTGCCTTAGGGTCGCAGCCAACTATCATAATCTTCTTTCCAAGGTCCGCCAGACCTGCCGTAAGATTCTGTGTTGTAGTTGATTTTCCGATTCCGCCTTTTCCGTAAATCGCTACCTGTCTCATAATAATTCCTCCCTTTCTGAAAAGAAAAACGGCTTTTTAATCCGCCTTGCAGCGCTGATTAAAAAGCCACTTCTTTGTGTGTATGATATTTGAACCTCTGCAACATCATTGTAAAATGTTAGGATTATCTTAACGGAAAAATCCTCTTGACACAATACATCGAATTGTATAATTAATGCCTGCTTTCAATTCATCTTTTGTGACAATTACGGTAGAAAGGGATTTTATTACTGAAATATAGTTACGAGTTTCTGGTTTTTAATGGTTTTATGCATGATATCTGGTATAATTGCTTAAGAAACAGTGATAATAGCAAAAAACTTCATTTCTTTAGTCATGATAGTGTTACTGTTCGCACCCCTGCCAAAAGCAGCAGTGACGTGAACAATAACACGTTGCGTATACAGGCTGTGAACAGTAACGTAATAGTCTCTTTATAAATATTCCGAAACAACATCATGAATTTCCTCAGCAATACTCCTTGCCTTGTTCTGTTCTAATTTGATGTTCTTTGCAACCGCAAGCAATTCTTTCATTCCTGGGGTCCTGCCATTTCCGTCAACTGTAGTTGCATGCTCGCCACCAATGGAATTGCTGAAGGTCAGATCATATGCCGGTGACAATATCCACCTGCCTTCCTCCTCACAATACAGGAAAGAAAAGTTCTTTGCATGATCATCCCTATTATGAGAAAAAACATTAAAACACATGAGCCGAAACATCTGCTCTACCTGCTTGTAATCATTGGTAAGCCGCAAGGTCAGCTGCATCAAAATATTATAATCCAGATTTGGAATCCGATGAGAAGTCTCAAGTAATGCGCTGACAGATAGCATATGAATTCTCCTGTCCCCATCCCTATCGAATCTCTTTGTTGCAAAAAAGCCCTCATATTTTTTTGATTTTAAAAGCCTTGTTTCTGCCATAGGAATTCCACATTGGCGTGCACATAAGGAATACTCATATTCTTGCACGCCAATATTATCACCGTCCTGGGAGGATGGAAATTTAACAATCCATTCCTGCCCGTCTAATTTATAAAAAATCTTTGGTCTTGCACCACCCGAAGACCCACCCATTTGGAAAAGCTCATCCAGACTATCGCTGTCCTTGCTTTCAAAAATATTCTGACATTCTGCTGCAGCCTCATCCAGTGAAAGCTCCGACTGTGTAAGAGACAAATTACTTTCCGGCCGGTAGGTCAATGCTCCCATCCCCGATGCTCCAACAATAGCCAGTCTATTAATTGCATCAACCTCTGCCGGATTTATTTTTTCTTTCAGGAGAAGCCTGTCAACTAACAGCCGTCCCCATCCGTCAGGCAGGCTATCAGAAAATACCCCGAACAATCCCTCAAAAGGCTCATAACTTTTCGGCATGAACACCCCTTTTTGCAATGGCAGGGAGAATGGGCTGATGGAAAATCCATTACGAATCCATTCATCCTCATATTCAAACGCAACAAGATGATTAGCAGCTGTCGCAAGGGTTCCCACCTTTCTATCCCGATACATTACACTTAGCGATTTATTTTTGTTCATCAATTACCTCCTGAATGGATGAATATCCCTTCTTAGAAAACAATTCATCAAAACCATTTTCATATCCCAGGGCAAATGCAATCTTAATAAGCGAGGATAATGATATCTCCCCTATGCGTTCGAACCTCTTAATGGAGCCCAAACTCACATCGGAAGAATCTGCAAGCTGTACCTGTGTTATCTTTTTCTCCTTTCTCCTGGCACTCACTCTTTTTGCAATTTCCATATTCAAGTCATTAGGTGACCTTAAAAAGTTAAAATTATTCATAGATAATATTTTAGCTCTTTCTATCTGAAAAATCAAGTTTTAGCTAATATATTAGCTTTAATTATTAGTATTGGTATTTTATCTTTATTGAATACCTTTCAGAACAAAGTGAAAGCGAATATCTACGGTGTTTTGTAATTTACATTAATAATATTTTTATGAACATTCAGTATCTATAATAGACATCAATTCTCACACTATTCTGAATTTCACAAATTTCTTTAACTGCAATAAAAAAGAATGCCTGGCAGCAGTTAACACTGTCAAACATTCTTTTTATGAAATGGGTTAAATATGGGCTATTTCCCACAAAAAACCTCTATATTTAATTTTAATAAGGCCGTACTCCCGGGTTTTTCAAGTACTTTTTATCTGTCAATGCTCTTCATCGTGGGGAACAACAGCACATCCCTAATAGCAGCCGCATCGGTTAACAGCATTACAAGGCGGTCAATGCCGATACCGATACCACCTGTCGGCGGCATACCATATTCCAGAGCATTTAAGAAATCTTCGTCCATGGAATTTGCTTCTTCATCTCCGGCTGCTTTTAATGCCTCCTGAGCCTCAAAACGGCCTCTCTGGTCAATGGGGTCATTTAACTCAGAGAATGCATTTGCCATCTCTCTCTTTGTAATAAATAACTCAAATCTTTCCGTAAAGTCAGGTGCCTCCGGCTTTCTCTTGGCAAGAGGAGATATCTCCACCGGATGATCCATAATAAACGTAGGCTGCACCAGATTCTCTTCCACGAATTCTTCAAAGAAAAGATTGATGATATCACCTTTCTTATGTCTATCCTCAAAAGCAATATGATGTTCCTTGGCAACTGCCTTTGCTTCTTCTTCCGTATTAATCTGTGTAAAATCAACACCAGAATATTTTTTAACAGCCTCCAGCATAGTGAGTCTTTCAAAAGGCTTGCTTAAATCAATTTCAATTCCGTCATAGAATATGGTTGTGGTTCCCAGCACACTTTCCGCTACTGTACGGAAAAGCTCTTCTGCTAAATCCATCATGCCATAATAATCCGTATAGGCCTGATAGAGTTCCAGTAAAGTAAATTCAGGATTATGTCTGACAGAAAGACCTTCGTTACGGAATACTCTTCCGATTTCGTAAACTCTTTCTAATCCGCCGACAATCAGTCTCTTCAGATAAAGCTCCAGAGAAATTCTCAGATGAAGATCCTCATCCAGTGCATTGTGATGGGTATTAAAGGGCTTTGCTGCAGCGCCGCCGGCATTCGGAACAAGAACAGGTGTCTCGACCTCAATGAAATTCTTGCCGTCCAGATATTTACGGATTTCTCTTATGATGAGGGAGCGTTTAACAAAGGTATCCTTAACTTCAGGATTTACTATAAGGTCCACATATCTCTGACGATATCTGATATCAGTGTCCTTGAGTCCGTGATATTTCTCGGGCAGTATCTGAAGGCTCTTTGATAAAAGAACAATGCTTGTAACTTTAATAGAGATTTCTTCTGTGTGAGTCTTAAATACCTCACCGGTCAATCCTACAAGATCACCGATATCATATTTTTTAAACTCTGCATAAGACTCTTCTCCTATAGCATCTTTCTTCACATAGGCCTGTATATCACCCTTAATATCACGAAGATTCATAAAAGAGGCTTTACCCATTACACGTTTGGACATAATACGTCCCGCAACGGATATCTCTTTCCCCTCCAGAGCTTCAAAGCCCTCTTCCACTTCCTTTGAGTGATGTGTAACCTGATATTTCATAACCTGAAAAGGATCTTTACCGTTCTCTTTCAGCTCAGCCAGCTTATTTCTTCTTATTTTTAATAATTCGTTAAGCTCCTGCTCAGTCTGTACCTTTTCCTGCGCCTGCATCTTTTCCTCAGCCACTTTTCTTCATCCTTTCTAAAAAAATCAATTGGACTTTTGTATTTCCAGTATTTTGTACTGCAATACTCCGGAATGAGTCTCAACATTAACAATATCCCCAACTCTTGCACCAATCAATGCTTTTCCGACCGGTGATTCATTGGAGATCTTCCCTTTAAGACTATTTGCTTCCGTAGATCCTACGATTTTATATTCCATCTCATCTTCGAATTCAATGTCAAGTATTCTTACCCTGCAGCCAATGTTAATGGCGTCAACCTCAACCTCATCTTCTACGACTACTTCTGCATTTTTTAGGATTTTATCTATTTCTTCGATTCTAGCCTCGATTTCTCTCTGTTCATCTTTGGCTGCATCGTATTCTGCATTTTCAGATAAATCTCCTTGCTCTCTGGCTTCCTTTATCTTCTGTGCTACTTCCTTACGTCTGTTGACTTTCAAATCCTGTAATTCTTCTTCCAGAATTCTTAATCCCTCATAGGTCAAAATGTTTTTCTTATCTGCCATATTTAAACACCCTTCCTCCGTTTCAAATCGAATTAACGATACATTCAAAGTATTATAACTTATCACCGGTTTGTTGTCAATAATTTTGCCGCTGCCGTTATAAGTACTTTATATCTTATCAGGTTTTCCTTAAAAATATTCCGCATGTTATCATTAACTTTTTGGGACGATTTATTCCATATTTATATAGTTTTATTTAATTTTCTTTGTTACAAATACTTACAAACACTGTAGTTTTTTAAGTAATAGACCCCTTCTTAAAGTATAAAAATATCCTTCTTCTGCCAGATATAACTTGTGTCTGGCAGCTTAAAATCATTTATTAAAATTTCGAATAAGTGCTAATTAACTCTTTACACTTCTGTCGAATAGTGTTATTCTCTACTATAGGTATTTTGTTATATTTTCTAATAATTTTATTATTAGAATCTGTCATTTACCAAATACAGCTAGTTACATAATTAACAATGTTCAGTAATTGAGGCGCACAGTGAGGTGACTCATTCTTTTTGTGTTCATTTCTTTTTCTCGATTGCTGACTATCAAGGAGGATAATTTAACATGGCTAGAAAAATGAAAACCATGGATGGAAATAATGCTGCGGCACATGTCTCCTATGCATTTACTGATGTTGCTGCCATCTATCCAATCACACCGTCTTCAGTTATGGCTGAAGTTACTGACGCATGGTCTGCGCAGGGAAGAAAGAACATTTTCGGACATGAAGTACAGGTTACTGAAATGCAGTCCGAAGCAGGAGCTGCCGGTACCGTTCACGGTTCCTTACAGGCAGGTGCTTTAACAACTACTTATACCGCATCACAGGGCTTACTTTTAATGATTCCTAACATGTACAAAATCGCAGGTGAGTTACTCCCCTGTGTTATTGACGTTTCTGCCCGTGCTTTAGCAAGCCACGCTCTGTCAATCTTCGGTGACCATTCCGACGTATATGCTTGTCGTCAGACAGGCTTTGCAATGCTTTGCTCCGGAAATGTACAGGAAGTTATGGATTTAGGCGCAGTTGCTCACCTTTCCACATTAAAGAGCCGTGTTCCTTTCCTTCATTTCTTCGACGGTTTCAGAACTTCTCACGAAATTCAGAAAATCGAAACATGGGATTACGAAGATTTAAAAGAAATGACCGATATGGATGCTGTTGCTGCTTTCCGTAAACGTGCCTTAAACCCTGAGCACCCTGTAACACGCGGTACTGCACAGAACCCTGATATCTTCTTCCAGGCCAGAGAAGCTTGTAACCCTTATTATGATGCTGTTCCTGGTATTGTAGAAGATTATATGAATAAAGTTAACGAAAAAATCGGAACAGATTATAAGCTGTTCAACTACTACGGTGCTGCTGATGCTACCCATGTAATTATTGCTATGGGTTCCGTATGCGATACTATTGAAGAGACAATTGATTACTTAGCAGCTAAGGGTGAAAAGATTGGTTTAATCAAGGTTAGACTTTTCAGACCTTTCTCTGTAAAGCATTTATTAGATGTTATTCCTGATTCTGTTGCTCAGATCAGCGTACTTGACAGAACAAAAGAGCCCGGTGCTCTTGGCGAACCTTTATGGTTAGATGTTGTTGCTGCCTTAAAGGAAAGCAAATTCAAGGATACCCCCGTATTCTCAGGCCGTTATGGTTTAGGCTCCAAGGATACAACACCCGCACAGATTGCTACAGTTTACAAAAATGCTGAGAAGAAGAAATTCACAATCGGTATCGTAGATGATGTGACACACCTTTCCCTTGATGTGAAAGAAAAGATTAACACAACTCCTGAAGCAACTATCAGCTGCAAATTCTGGGGACTTGGTGCCGACGGTACCGTAGGTGCTAACAAGAATTCCATCAAGATTATCGGTGACCATACAGACATGTATGCTCAGGCATATTTTGATTATGACTCCAAGAAGTCCGGTGGTATCACTACTTCCCACTTACGTTTCGGTAAAGCTCCTATTAAATCTACATACCTTGTAAGCCAGGCTAACTTTGTTGCCTGCCACAATCCTTCCTATGTAAGAAAATACAACATGGTTCAGGATTTAAAGGATGGCGGAACATTCTTACTTAACTGCGGATGGACCATGGAAGAAATCGAAGCTCATTTACCCGGACAAGTTAAGCGTTATATCGCTGAACATGGTATCAAATTCTATACTATCGACGGTATCAGCATCGGTAAGGAAATCGGTCTTGGCGGACGTATCAACACCGTATTACAGGCAGCTTTCTTTAAATTAGCTAACATCATTCCCGTAGAAGATGCCGTTAAATACATGAAAGCAGCTGCTACCGCTTCTTACAGCAAGAAGGGTGAAGCTATCGTAAAGATGAACCATGACGCTATCGACCGTGGTATCACCGATGTAAAAGAAATTCAGGTTCCTGCTTCCTGGGCTGATGCAGAAGATGAAAGTATCGTAAGCGTTGCTACAGGTTCCAGAAAAGAAATCGTAGATTATGTAAATAACATTCAGAACGTAGTTAACTCCCAGAACGGTTACAGCCTTCCCGTTTCAACTTTCGTTGAAGCAGCTGACGGTACCTTCCCTCTTGGCTCTGCTGCATTTGAAAAACGTGGTATTGCAGTAGACGTTCCCACCTGGCATCCGGAAAACTGTATTCAGTGTAACTTCTGTTCTTATGTATGCCCTCATGCATCCATTCGTCCTGTTGCTATGACAGAAGAGCAGGCTGCTAACGCTCCTGAAGGTTCTGTAAATGTTGATTTAACAGGTATGCCCGGATTTAAATTCGCTATCTCCGTATCCGCACTGGATTGCCAGGGCTGCGGTTCCTGCGTAAATGTTTGTCCTGGTAAGAAGGGTGAAAAAGCTCTTACAATGGAGAGCTTAGACAGCCAGTTAGAATCTCAGAAATTATTTGATTACGGTGTTGAAATTGGATATCCTGATGAAGTTGTTACCAAATTTAAGGAAACAACTGTTAAGGGAAGCCAGTTCAAGAAGCCTTTACTTGAGTTTTCCGGAGCTTGCGCAGGCTGCGGTGAAACACCTTATGCAAAACTTGCTACACAGTTATTCGGAGACAGAATGTACATTGCCAATGCAACCGGATGCTCTTCTATCTGGGGCGGCAGCGCACCTTCCACTCCTTATACCGTAAATAAAGAAGGCAAAGGTCCCGCTTGGGCTAACTCCTTATTTGAAGACAATGCAGAGTACGGTTATGGTATGGCTCTTGCACAGAAAGCTCTCAGAAAACGTCTTATCTCTTCTGTAGAAGCACTTTCCGCTGTTGTTGAGAAAGAAGATATCAAAGCTGCTTGCGAACAGTATCTTGCTACAAAAGATACCGGTGCTTTAAACGGAGCTGCTTCCACAGAATTGATTGCTGCTCTTGAGAGCTGCGGCTGTGATAACGAAGACAGAGCTAACATCTTGGCAAACAAAGATTTCTTATCCAAGAAGTCCCAGTGGATCTTCGGTGGTGACGGATGGGCTTATGATATCGGCTTCGGCGGATTAGACCATGTAATTGCCAGCGGTGAAGATGTTAACATCTTAGTATTCGATACCGAAGTTTATTCCAATACAGGCGGACAGTCCTCCAAGTCTACACCTACCGGTGCTATCGCTCAGTTCGCAGCTGCCGGTAAAGAAGTTAAGAAGAAGGATTTAGCTGCTATCGCAATGAGCTATGGCTATGTATACGTAGCACAGATTGCTCAGGGCGCTGATTACAACCAGTGTGTAAAGGCATTTGTAGAAGCTGAAAGCTACAACGGACCTTCTATTATCATCGCTTATGCTCCTTGTATCAACCATGGTATCAAGGGTGGCATGAAGGGTGCTCAGACAGAAGAGAAACGTGCTGTTGCTTGCGGATACTGGCACTTATTCCGTTTCGATCCTCGTCTGGAAGCTCAGGGCAAGAATCCATTCCAGTTAGACTCCAAAGAGCCTACTGCTGATTATCAGGAATTCCTTGCAAGCGAAGTAAGATACAGTTCTCTTGCACGTTCCAATCCGGATAGAGCAAAAGAACTCTTTGAAAGAGCTGAAGCCAGTGCAAAGGCTAAGTACAAGAAACTTGTACGTCTTGCTTCCTGGGAAGATTAATTCTAGTTCAAATAAACGGCCGAAATAAAAGCATGCAAAGAGGCTGGACACCAATGGTAATCATTGATGTCCAGCCTCTTATTATTATACTTTTCTCACGCTTACAATGCTAAAAAAACAGAGTAGAAAATTCTACTCTGCAAAAATTTAAATTATCTAATGACACAAATCTTCGAATGGATTCTTAATCAGTACATCTGCTAATTTATTTTGTTATAGTTCGATCTTATGCTACTCTTACATTAGAAGCTTTGATCTTATTGCTTTTAGGATCTTTTTCAATATCAAAAGTTACCTTCTGACCTTCGTCAAGATTTTTAAAACCATTTGATTCAATTGCTGAAAAGTGTACAAAGATATCTTCTCCGCCATTGTCATTTGTTATAAAACCATAACCTTTTTGTGAATTAAACCATTTTACTATACCATTGTTCATGATTAGTACCTCCATTTTATTATTTGTATCAATATAAAAAAATTGACTTGACTCCAAATCATTTAAAATAATGACTTGAAATACAGGTCAACATAATAATTTATTGATTACTCTCTAACTATAACACGATTTTGTAAAAGAGTCAACCTATTTTTTACAATTTAATATTTTTTATCAGTCTTTCACATTGGGGACGGAAATTTGCACAAAGCAGAAAGACTCAAGCGCTGGTTCCAAGGCGCATTCGTTCTTTCTGCTTTGTGCAAATTTCCTGTAAACATAACGAAACGAGACTTTTTGCACTCATATCATTATTATTTTAATAGCAGCTCTGCAATCAACATTATAACAGGAATAGTAATGATTGCAGCCAGGGTACTCACAGAATACAGCTCAGAGGCGTATAGATGGTTCTTATTGTAGCGAAGGGCAAACAGTGTGCCTGTTGCAGCTACAGGGCAGCCTGAGGCTAAAACGGCCGTTGTGATGACCTTATGGTCCAAAGGCAGTTTAAAATAAAGCAAGAGCAAACATAACGGTATGGCAAATTGCTTGATGAATATAATCAGATAAATCCTTCCTTTACGGAATATCTTTTTAATTTCAGACTGCGCCAGGGTTACTCCTGCAATTATCATAGCAAGGGGTGTATTCATAGACGCTACATAATCCATGGAATGAAACAGTATTCCGGGTGTCCTGACGCTAAGAAGGAAGAAAACAAGCCCTGCAATGCTGGCAATAAAGGTCGGTGAAATCAGAGTCTTAACCAGGGCCTTCATATTCCTGTGCCCGGTCATAAGAATGACACCATGAGTCCAGACCAACAGGTTAAACACAGTCATATAAGCCGTCAGATAGAAAACACCTTCACTTCCGTACAAACTGTTAATTAAGGGGATTCCCATGAACCCGCAGTTGGAATAAATACAGGAAAACCGCTCCAGAGGAATATCCTGTTTATTCTTTCCTCTTACTAACAACCTTGCTCCGCCAATAGCAACTAAATGGCTGATAATAGCCAATGCAAAGGATATTGCCAGTCCGCTAAGTAATTCTTTATTAAAATCTCTTTGATAGGAATTAAAAATTAAGAGAGGATTTACAACCAGAAGCAAAAAGTCAGAAAGCTTTTTATTGGTTTCCTGATTTATAATCTTAATCTTATAACAAAAGAAACCCAAAACCATAATCAGAAACATAATTAATATTTGATTCAGTGCAATTACTGCCAGTGACATAAGAAAACCTCTTCGGTAGAATTTATGTAAAATAATATGCTCATACTTGGATATCATAGCAAAATAACCGTGCTCTGTCAATTGATTCGCCAGGATGGCAACGGCAAACGCAGAAAGCCTCTTATTATCTAATTGTTGCCTTTATAGTTCTCTTATAAAAATGCAGAAGCAATTGTTCAGAAATACTTATATTAAGCTTCCTAACAACCTCTTCTGCATCCGTTACACATTCATTTAATTATAACTTTTATAATAAAAAGGCTACTATTCCCGATTCCCCGCAAGTTCATACTGAGGAATTCGCAAGCACATATTTGTGTAGAAAAAATACTGTTCAGCTTTTCCCTCTCTTTTCTATGCCCTCCCCAACTCGCCTCAAGTTTGTGCCGAGGATTTCGCAGGCACATACTTGTGTAGGAAAAATACTGTTCAGCTTTTCCCTCTCTTTTCTATGCCCTCTCCAACGCGCCTCAAGTTTGTGCCGAGGATTTCACAGGCACATACTTGTGTAGGAAAAATGTCTCTCAATTTTTCCTACTATGCGCTAGCTCTTTCTTTTACATTTTCTTTGCTTATCAGCAGTTCCTTGGAAGTGTCACAAGATTTCTTGCAATAAACAATTACCGGTGTAACCTTTTGAACCATATATCCCGGTATTCTACCGTAAATGCTGTTATCTGCCACAGCTGCAATCTTCTTATAGGCAGCTGCTTCTGTCTTAAAGGCACCGGCTCCTGCTAAGAGGAATATAAACAACGGGAGGGTCTGAAGCCACATAAGAGTAATGTCTGTAAGGCCATGTACAAGAGCTGCTCCCACCACTCCAAGTATAAGTGAAGTAATCTTTGTATTTCTCTGGTAGTAACATCTTTTTAAAATATTCATCAGGTATTTCCCTGCGGCTGCCACTAAAACAGCGCTTCCGAGAAATCCGTAATTCAGCAGGGATTCCAATATAATACTGTGGGAATGAGCAACAATCTTCCCGGTCTGAAGTGTATTATAGGCATAGGTCAAAACTCCCTTACCAAACAAGGGTGCTTCTTTGATGTATTGGATAGCATTCTGCCATATCTGAAAACGCATGCTGAGTGTAAGATTGGCCTGGGATATTCTTGGTATAATGTCCGGGTCAACAACTAAAATGGCTGCAATACCAACAACTGCAACACCTACAAAGGATGCCAGCAGACGGTAATAACGAAGCACCAGCAGCATTACTGAAACTCCTGCCAACACTTCCACCCATCCAAACATACTCTGACTCAGATAAATATTAATCAGATTCATCACTATTGCAATATAAAATATATGTGGGTTTCCTTGTCTTGTAAGCAGCTTATAGGCACAGATTAATACAACAGTGGCCGATATAGTTGCAAAATAATTCGGGTAGAAGAACATACTGCATACCCGTTCATAATGAAGCTCATGGTTATTTATCAATACTTGTTCAACCAAAGCATAAACCGTTGAGAAGCAGCTGAATACACACATAATATTTAAGCACTTCTCATAAAGTTTTGCAGTCATAACATGGTACTGAAAGATTCCAAGAATGGCTGCCAATGTAAATGCAAAGCCTCCTAAGACTCCCATCCAGTTACCGTAAATTAAAGAAATCACCTGAAAGAATAGCTGAAAGCTTAAGATTGCTTTAAATTCTTTATGCTCCAGGCACATTTCTCTTGTCTGTTTATTAATGGCTATATAAATAGCGATGGAAACCAATATTATTCCGGATATCATATAAGGCAGAAATATAGATGCTGCCGCCGCCATAATAAGATTGCTGTCTGTTAAAATAGCTTCAACTGATTTCGTCTTTATATTAAATTGTATTTGTTCTATATTTCTGGTAATTACTTTATCCTTTATGACAACCCGCCTCTTTTCCTTTTAGGTGAGAAGACTGAAGAAAAGTCTCATTTCTGTCTATCACAAAGAGGGATTTTATCATATATAAAGTTAATTATCAATTTGCTATATCCTTAATCTTATTTATGTTTTCCTTAATATTTTCCTAATATTTATGAAGATGCCTTAAGAATTCCACGGGTATCCTTATTCGCTGCTGTTAATATTCAATCCCTTTTCTGGCAATTATTTTTTTATCATAGGGATGCTTTATCTTGCGGATTTCCGATACATAATCCGCATATTCCGTGAATAACGGGTCCGGGTCCCTGCCTGTCAGTACCAGCTCCAGAGCATCTTTTTTATTCTTAATCAACTCCTCTACCAAGGTCCTGTCTAACAGGTTGTGGTTATAAGCTGCACATGCTTCATCCAGGACCAGCAGGTCACATTGTCCATCGTCAACCAAGCCCAGAGCTATCTTAAGATTATCGTTATGAAGTTCGGTGATGGCATGCTTATCCTCTTCCGTCATCCGGTTAAAAAAGCCATAATCTTTTTCATTTCGAATTACCGTAATGTTATCTATGTTTCTTAATACTTCGACTTCACCGGACTCCATTGACTTTAAGAACTGAAGAAATACCACCTTCATTCCGCATCCGGCTGCCCGTATACTAAGACCTGCCGCCGCAGTGGTCTTCCCTTTCCCATCGCCGCAATATACATGAATTAGCCCTGTATCCATTCTAGCTACCACCCTTTCTCAACGTGTGAGTTATGCTTTCCAATAATTCACACTATATCTACACTCTTACAACATGCTGCAAGATTACGCCAAGGATTTCGCAGGCGCAATCTTGTCTGTGAATTATGCTTTCCAATAATTCACACTGCAGCCATACCCTTTCCAACTCGCCGCAAGATTGCGCCGAGGATTTCGCAGGCGCAATCTTGTCTGTGAATTATGCTTTCCAATAATTCACATAGCCTGCACGGATTTGAAAGAAGAAGGCACCGCATTTTCATACAACTATCCATGTGGTGCCTTTACACGTACCTCGATCAAAAGTGCAGGCTATTTTGTATATTATTATTTATTATGATTGATTTTAAAAATCTGTCAAGGCCGTTCTCTCTATTTCCGACTTTATGCCGTGTACCTGGTATTTTTCTCTGTACGCAGTACATAGTTCTTTGCGCCTTCTATTCTGCTTAGGGTCAAGTGATATCCCCCTTCCAGAATCCCTCTGGTCGTAAAATAGACTTTCATCTGTTCACTTAAGTCTTTTACCAGATCATTAATGGATTTATACTCAGAAAGGCTTATTTCTTCCAGTAGTTTGAGTGTCTGTTTAATGCCCTCAAGCTGCTTTTCATAAATTGTAAGATTTCCATGGTAGGTAAAATTCTTAATTACTCTTTCGCTATGTTCTTTGTGAGAGATATCAATATGTTCATTAATTTCATTTATGAGGTCATTCAGTTCAATTCTTAAAATGTCGACATATTTGTTTAATTTTCGTACCATATTTTTACTCCTTCCATATGAGAGGATACCATGCGAGTGTAAACTGGTAAAATTGATATATGCTACTTTTATTTTAGCATAATTTCACAGCTGATACAATGTTTATATTGCCGGTTTACATCTTATTTACAATATGTTGATGCGGTAATTTCCTGTTCTCCTTTAATTTGTGCTAGTTAACATATTGAAGGCTTTGCTTTTTATATGACTATAAACAGTATTAGATCACAAAAATCCCCATGAGGATTCTATTAAAAGAAAGCTCATGGGGTTGTAGGTTGAAAAAACAAAAGCAGTTTTTCAACTACGTATTCAGGAATATCAAATCGAAGATTCGATATTCACGAAAGGAGTTAAAATGAAAAGATTTCCTGATGTATCTCTATATTTTGTGCAGGAATTCAAAGTCATTTTGGATACTGTCCCAAATCGGTTTGTCATATTCCTCATGTTCCAGCACAAAATGAGTCGCATATTCTGCAGTATCTCTGATTGCTTTCATATCAATGCAGCCTTCAGACATATCAACATTTTCTTTTGCTTCGTTAATCTGCTTCATATGAATCAGCTCAATTTTCTTTCCAAGCCTTTTAATGTAGGTAAGGGGATCTACTCCGGCATATGCTGCCCAGAATACATCCAGTTCCAGTATTACATCCTCACTGGTGTATTCAGCCAAAAGATCCAAGGTATATTTTCCATCAAGTACATTAAACTCATGGGCATGATTGTGGTATCCTACCTTAATGCCGCTTCCTGCTGCCAATTTCGCCGCATTGTTTAACACTTCTGCCAGTTCTTTGACTTCTTCTATACTATTTAAAGGGGCATAAGGGCATATAATATACTTTGAACCAATCGTTTTATGATATTCCAGCTCCTCTAAAAAACTGTCTCTTATCCTCTCAGCACCAACATGTGCTCCTACGGAGTAGAGATTATTTTCTTTTAAGAAAGCTGCCATCTCATCTGCTGACATTCCGCCATAGCCTGCAAATTCCACACCCTGAAAGCCAACCTCTGCCACTTTGGCTACGGCCGCTTTATAATCCTTTTCCGTCTCTGTATGAACAGAATAAAGCTGTATTGCAATATCCATAGATACGCTCCATCCTTTCTGTGAATTATCTACGTAAATACTCCTAACCGTTCTGATAAGTTATCGTGTTAATCTGTTTTAAAATCTCTTATTACTGGCTGATAGCTGCTTTCTTCCCGGTGGCCTGTGATTCATAGGCAGCTTCCATCAGTTTTGTAAGAGTAATAGAAGCTTCGATACCGAAATCTTCCATACCCTCTGTCTGACCTTTAGCCCACATAACCAGAGGAGAAGGAAGTGACTCAGGCAATTTATCTGGAGTAACCCAGGCGCCCTCTGTCTCTGTTGTTGCATAACGGATATTTTCTCCAATGATAAGAGTTCCCTTTGTGCCGCTGATTTCTAATATAGGAGGAGTATAGCGGGAAACGAAACCTGTCTCTGATACGCCAATAGCTCCGTCTGCAAATTCTATTAAGGAAACCGCATTATCTTCCACGCCATGTCCTGTCAGCTCTGTAAAGAGGGACTGAACACTTACCGGTGTTCCAAGAATCCAGGCTAAAAGATACATAGGATGAGCCCCTAAATCAATCATGGCACCTCCGCCGCACTGTTCCTTGTTATAGAAATGTTTCGGCAGCCAGTCACCAATACTTCCGTCATGAACATTTCTCATTCTGGCATAGGTAATACGTCCAAGACTTCCCTTTTCCACCAGTTCTTTGGCAAAGCGGAAGCCGCTTTCACACTTCTTTACTAAAGAAAGTGTGATATCACTGCCCTGTCTGTCAAGTGCTTCCTTTATCTCCAGGCAGTCAGAGGTGGTAAGTGCAAGGACTTTCTCACTGAATACTTTCTTTCCTGCTTTCACAGCCTTAAGGATAAGTTCTTTATGTATAGAAGTAGGTGCGGTAATTACTACGCCTTCAATCTCTTTATTTGCCAGGAGCTCATCATAATCCTTATAGAAAGCAGCCTGGAACTTATCAGCATAGCTCTTTCCTCTTTCCTCTTCTTCATCCCAGACAGCTACGACCTTGCTGTCAGTCTTTTCTATTAATTCTTTGGTATAGCCTTCTGCATGAACGTGCCAGTAACTTATTATCGCTATATTCATTTTCAACCAACCTCTTTCACTCATATCGGATTTTGTAACGGATACTTCTTCTATATAAATAAGGAGTTTCTGATTACAGCAGCTTAGTTATTCCGCTTGCTGCATCTGCTTCGCTTCTATTTATAATTAATCAAAATATACCGGCTGACCAGTCTTAGCGGAGGTATAGATAGCTTCCAGAATCTCAGAAACCACGCAAGCCTGCTCGGGTTTTACAACCACTTCCGTATCATTCTTAACAGCATCAATCCAGCGTCTTGCTTCTACCTCAGCAGGGTTATCAGATATACCTTCATAGAAAGCTACACCGCCGCTGGATAAATCAGGCTTAATCTCAACCAATCTGTTAAATTCAGCTTTATTGATGGTAACACCGCCTTTTATCTGTGCTCCTGCATCAGTTCCGCAAAGAACAGTACTTCCTTCCTGAATAGGCTCGATGGTATTTAATGCCCAGCTGGACTCCAGTATAACCGTTGCTCCGTTTTTCATTACAATAAAGCCAAAAGCGGAGTCTTCCATGGTGTTTTCTCCCTCTTTCCAGCCGCCCCAGGGATTGCCGCATTCCGGATTGCTTACTTTCTTATATTTTGTTCCTACAACCATTCTAGGCTCATAGTTGTTCATAAGGTATAAAGTTACATCCAGGGAGTGGGTTCCGATATCAATTAAAGGACCGCCGCCCTGCTCATATTCATTTAAGAAAACGCCCCAGTTAGGAGTTCCTCTTCTTCTTACGGCATATGCCTTAGCAAGATAAATCTCTCCTAAATCTCCTCTTTCAATAACGCTCTTTAAGTAGATGGACTCCGGTTTATGTCTGTGCTGATATCCAATGGTCAATTTCTTGCCTGTCTCTTTTGCTGCTGCAACCATCTTTCTTGCATCTTCTGCAGTCTTTGCCATAGGCTTCTCGCACATTACATGCTTGCCTGCATGAAGGGAATCGATGGATATAGGTGCATGGGAACGGTTAGGTGTGCAAACATGAACTACTTCGATTTTCTCATCCTTTAACAGTTCCTGGTAGTCAGTATAAACCTTTGCGTCAGGTGTGCCGTATTTCTCCTTAGCCTTAATTGCTCTTTCCTCTACAAGATCACAAAAGGCAACCATTTCTACATCGGATAATTTGCTTAAAGAAGGCATATGTTTTCCATTTGCTATACCGCCGCAGCCAATAATTCCAACTTTAACTTTTCTCTCCATATTAGTTCTCTCCTTATATTTAAATTATATTTGTTGATTTTACTTAAATATAGCATAACTTCATTATCCATGATATAATAAATACACAAAAAAATATCAAAAATTTGTCCTCATTAAAATAGTCAGCTAAAAAAGGAGCACAGTCTTGGAACAGACCTACTATATAGAAAAACGAAATCCCAATGCGGAGCTTCCTCTGCAGTTCAGCGTACACACTCAGGAAAAAATGGGCTCCGGCGTTATGGTCAATGCCCATATCCATAATTATATCGAGATACTCTATGCCCAGGCAGGAAGATTCCGCATTCTTTTAAACAGCAGAGATTATGCCTTTGCTGCCGGTGATATGGTGCTCATTAATTCCAATGAAATACACAATGTTTTTGCTTTGGATGAAGGTTTGAATCAATACATATGCATTAAATTTGAGCCCGAAATGCTCTATACCTCTCAATCCCTGCTGGAAATAAAGTATTTAATGCCCTTTATCCTAAACGAATCCACCCACCAGAAGATATTTACGGAAAAAGAAATCAAAGCAACCATTCTTCCCGCTATTCTTCACAATATCAATACCGAATACAAAGAAGCCCGTTATGGCTTCGAGCTTGCCATAAGGGCGGATATCCTGACCTTATTCTTATATATTTTAAGAAACTGGCATGCTCATAATATTGATTTGAACATTGATGTCCCTATTAATAAGGAGATGGAAAAACACTTAAAAAAAGTATTTGATTATATGGAAGAGAATTACCAGGAGGACATTACCGCAAGAGAAATGGCAAAGTACTGCAATATGAGCTACAGCTACTTCTCCAGGATGTTTAAGAAGATTATGAAGAAAAGTTTTAAGGAATATCTGACCTATGTGCGTATCTCGAAAGCCGAAAAGTTATTAATTAGCACAAACAGCTCTGTTACAGAGATTGCTTTGGAGACCGGCTTTACAACTTCCAGCTACTTTATCAGTCAGTTTAAGGAATTAAAGAGTATCAGTCCGAAACAATACCGGTTGAATTATAAGAAAGATTAAACGAAAGGATGCAGAATCAGTCTTCACTATTCTGCATCCTTTCAATATTAATTGTGTATAATTCTCTTCTGCTTAAAAAGCTTTTTAAAAATTTTATATTTTCAATTTCATCATAGGATGTTTCTCTAATAACATTTTCACTGTTAATTTCATAGATGCAAGCTCCAGGATACGCTGCCAAAACAGGCGAATGTGTAGATATAATAATCTGGCATTTCCTTTTTTCCGCTTCTCCAATCAGATTCATTAATACCAACTGATTGTAAAAAGAAAGTGCTGCCTCCGGCTCATCTATAATATATAATCCATTTTCTATAATTCGTGCTCCAAAGAAATCTATAAAACTTTCACCATGGGACCTTTTTGTGATGTCTTCATCATACATCTGATCCATTTCATATAGTGTTTTAGCATAGGGTGTTGCCGCAAGTCCGCGAGAATAGCCGGACTTATCCTTATAGCTTATCTTAATCTCTTCCAACCCGTCTATTGCTTCTCTTCGCATTTTATAAAGATTATCAATGTAACGGATAAAATCCTCTGCCTGAAAGAAGAAATTCCTCTTAGGCTTTTTTAACATTTCAATTCGATAATATCTTTCAATCTCCTTAAATAAATTCTGTTTTCCATAAGCCTCCGACAGGTTACCGTCTATTCTTACCGCATTTAATACAGAAGCCAGTATTTCCAAAAGCGTCGTTTTTCCCGTTCCATTGTCTCCCATAATTATTGTGACGGGCTTTGTAAACTCAAGCCTTTCAAGATTACGGCAAAGCTCGGTAGAAAGAGGGTACTCTTTGCTATTATCAACTTCTCTTGTTCTTTTTATTGCTCTTAGATAAATCATACAGCCCTCCTATAATATCAGCGCAATAAAAATCCTCTCTTACAGCAGTAAACGGAATACCTGCTCTGTGGTATCTCTTAAATTCTCTGCCGCATTGTCAGGGTCCATAGCCTCTTCCAGGGTTGTAACTCCTCTTACAACAGGGAAAAATGCATCTATTCCCATCCGGTTGCATACCGCTGCTTCTCTGGTAACACTGCCGGCAAAAGCTATAACCTTTTTATGATACTTCTTCGCCAAGACGGCAACTCCCACAGGTGCCTTTCCCATTACAGACTGCCCGTCAAGGCGTCCTTCACCGGTTATTACATAGTCCGCATCTTTTATTTCCTCTTCCAGTTTCACCGCTTTCATAACCAGCTCAATTCCCGGCATCAGCTCTCCCTTTAAATAGGCCAGAAAGCAGAAACCAAGCCCTCCGGCTGCTCCTGCCCCCGGATGCTCTGAATAATCCTTACCCGTATATTCCTTTGTAAGGGCGGCATAATTTTTCATTCCTGCCTCCAGCTCCTTCAGGTTATCCTCGGTAGCTCCCTTTTGAGGACCGTAGACATATGTTGCACCAAGAGGGCCGCATAAAGGATTATTTACATCACAGGCTATATGAAAATGGCATTCTGCTATTTCGGCTGGTACCTTCTCACCGGATATTCTGGCGATATTCTGTAAACTGCCTCCGCCTTCTCCTGCCAAATCTCCATTTTCCTGAAAAAATTCATACCCTAAAGCCTTTAAAAGTCCGATACCGCCGTCATTGGTAGCACTGCCGCCAATTCCTATCAGAAATTCCACACATCCCTTTTGCATCGCATCTAAGATCATTTCTCCCACGCCAAAGGTTGTAGCTGCCAGCGGGTTCCCATCCTTACACAAAGTAATGCCGGCAGCCTGTGCCATCTCCATAACCGCTGTCTTACCGTCCGGAAGAATTCCATACATCGCTTCCACCGGTCTTCCCGTGGGACCGGTTACCTTTACATGAATTTGTTTTCCCCTCAATTCATTTATCAGCGCTTCGGCCGTACCTTCACCACCGTCTCCAAGGGGTTTTACAATCACTTCGGCATTCTCACAGACTTTTCTTATTCCTTCCCTTACCGCCTCACCTGCTTGTGGGGAAGTCAGACTTCCTTTAAAGGAATCCATTGCAACTACAACCTTCATATTCCATCTCCTGTTTCCCTTTTGCGAATATCAAATCTTTGATTTAATATCCTAATTCGTGGTTAAAACGCTTTTTGTTTTTCAACCTAACAGTCATGTCTTTTCCAACGCACCGCAACATTGTGCCCAGGATTTCGCAGATACAATCTTGTGTGAAAATTATCTTTTAATTTTCATCCCAACAGCCATCCCTTTCCAACGCGCCGCAACATTGTGCCGAGGATTTTCCAGATACAATCTTGTGTGAAAATTATCTTTTAATTTTCACACCAACAGCCATTCCCTTTCCAACGCACCGCAACATTGTGCCGAGGATTTCCCAGGTACAATCTTGCGTGAAAATTATCTTTTTAATTTTCATACCAACAGCCGTGCCCTTTCCAATACGCTACAAGATTGTGCCAAGGACTTCGCAGGCACAATCTTGTGTGAAAATTATCTTTTTAATTTTCACACTACCACCCTATTTCAAATAGTTTATCTATATCATAACCAGATAAGCAAGAAAAGAGGCTATCTGATACTGATAAACCAAATTCATCCATTCTAATTAACATTATAGCATTTTTTAAATTACTTGCAAATTTATAGATTATCCGTCTCACTCCCTGATCTGCTTTTTTCTGTTCCGCCTATTGAAAAATATCAAATAATTAGTAACATTAATAAAAAGAGCTCTGATAATGTCTTCCAACTTTATCCTGAGCCCTTTTAATATTTTCTATATGCACTTTTGTCTTTGTTTCCGATCCGTAACTACTACGAGTTTATTATAATAAACTTTAACAAATCCTTGGAAGTCCTTCTCCGTACAACACATCAATCACACGGTTTCCTCCAAAGGGTGTCGCTATTACGACCTTGGTGCCGCTCTCTATCTTACCGATTATAGCAGCATTTTCACCATATTTGGAAGCTTTCATTACCTGCAGAGCTTTATCGGCATCCTCTTTTGGTACAACGGCAATTAACTTTCCTTCATTCGCCATATAAAGAGGATCAAGTCCTAATATATCACAAAAGCCTTCTACCTGAGGGCTGACAGGAAGTGCCTTCTCCTCTATTACCACCTTGCAGGCGGAGGAAGAGGAAACTTCATTTAAAACGGTAGCAAGACCGCCTCTGGTTACATCCCTCATGCAGTGAATGTCAATTCCGGCTGCTATCATGTTCATTACTATTTCTTTTAAGGGTGCACAGTCACTTTTAATATCGTTCTCTATTTCCATACGATGGGACATAATAGCCGCATGATGTTCTCCCAGATTACCGGATAAGAGAATAACATCTCCTTCTTTACAGGAAGAAATACTGATACCTTCTTTTTCTATCTCACCAATTCCTGATGTATTAATGTAGATACCGCCTTTTCCTTCTATTACCTTGGTATCTCCCGCTACTATCTGCACACCTGCTTCCTTTGCCGTCATGGCCATAGAAGCAGCTATCCGTTCCAGCTCATTAAGGTCTGCCCCTTCTTCTATGATAAAGCCGGCCGTTAAGTATTTAGGATTAGCTCCCATCATAAGAAGGTCGTTGACTGTTCCGCAGACTGCAACCTTTCCGATATCTCCGCCTTTAAAAAACATGGGAGTTACTACAAAGGAATCTGTGGTAAAGGCAATCTTTTCTTTTACCGTAAGGACAGCGCTATCCTCCATCTTTTCCAGAGTCGGATTGGAGAAATGCTTTACAAAAACTTCATTTATCAGACTTGTGGTCTGTTTGCCACCGCTTCCATAGGACATATCAATATGCATCTTAACCGCCTCTTTTCTTTGTCTTATCGGTTTTTATACCAAATACCGCAGGCGCCTTCCGCCGATACCATACAGGGACCCAAAGCATCCATCGGAGTGCATCTCTTGCCAAAAGCAGGGCACTCTATGGGCTGGATTCTTCCCAATATAACATCCGTACAGCTGCAGCCCTTCGGTAAAGTTTCTTCTACAAAAGCCTCTTCACTTCCCGCATCGTACTTCAGGAATTCTTCCTTAAGCCTAAGTCCGGAACCCGGTATCGTACCGATTCCTCTCCAGTACGCATCACAGGGTTCAAAGTATTTCATAACAGCGCTGAAAGCTTTTTCATTTCCCTCTTCCTTTACCGCGCTGGTATATAGGTTCTTCACCTTGTATTCCCTGGTATTAAGCTGGGTCATGATTTCATAGACAGAGGCTAAGATATGCTCTCCCTCAAAGCCTGTTACAACAAAAGGCTTTCCGTATTTCTCCGCCAAAGGTTCATACACCTTGCTGCCAATAATAACACTCACATGTCCCGGACATAAAAATCCGTCAATTTCCTCTTCCTCACAAAGATAGGAAAGCGCAGGAATTATCGTCTTAACTGCGACAAGGAGCTTTAAGTTCCGAATATTTTCTTTTTCCATTTCCTCTAAGAGGATAGTATAAAGGGGTGCCGTAGTCTCAAATCCGACTGCCGCAAAAATATAATTTATCTGCGGATTTTCTTTTGCAATTGCAAGAGACTGCAGAGGGGAATAAAGATAACTGATCCGTCCGCCCAAAGCTTTTGCCTGTGTAAGGGAATATTTATTTCCCCGTACCTTCATCATATCCCCAAAGGTAAGTACGTGATAATTTTCTTTCAGGGAGTAATCTACCAGCTTATCAATATAAGCAGAGGGAGTTACGCATACAGGGCAGCCCGGGCCTGATATCAGCCTGATTTCCTCAGGCAGTATGGAACGGATTCCTGCCTTAAAGATGCTTGCGGTATGAGTTCCGCATACCTCCATAATCTTAATCGTTCTTCCTTTATAGCCTTTAAGCTCTTTCGTTACCTGTTCCAGCGTCATCTCTCATAACCTCTTCCAATTCTGCAAAGATATCTATCATTTCCTGTGCTGCTTCTGTCTGAACCACTTCAATGGCAAAACCTGCATGGATAAGAATATAATCACCTAATTTGGCATCCACAAGGCTGATATTTGCCTCAAATATATTACCCATAATATCTGCTTTGGCAGTATCACCATGTATCTCAATTATTTTTCCCGGTATTGCTACGCACATAATTACCTCCTTTTTAAGTCTTCCCTTCAGCATACCTTTCCAGCGCGATAAAGGCCTGCCCCAGGCTGATACAGCCATCTCCAGGAGGAACAGCCTCATTGCGGTAGACACTGAAACCCGCTTCCTCTAACAGAGTTGTGACTTTTTCTAAGAGAAGTGTATTCCCAAATACTCCTCCGCTTAATGCAATGTCATTTATATTTTGATTTTTTCTCGTTTCTTTACATAGAGCAAGAATAGCTTCGGCAACTGCATAGTGAAAGCCAAGAGCCAGAGCCCCGTTCTTTTCATACTCCTTCAGGCGCACCAATTCTTTGAAAACAGGTGCCGGGTCAAGCAGGTACATTTCTTTTTCCTTCATTACTGCAAATTGCAGGCTGGCAGGCTCTATCCCATTGATAAGAGCCTTCCTTGCCTCCTGTTCCAACAAAATAGCCGCCTCAGCCTCATACCGGTTCTCCATGCAGATTCCAAGGAGAGCAGATACTCCGTCAAATAGTCTTCCCATACTGGAAGTCAGATAGGTATTGGTTCCCGACTTTAGCGCGGCTCTTATAAGAGCTGTTCTTTCATCCGGCAGTGCAGCTTCAAGGCCTTCCTGCAGCAGATAGCACAGTGCAAGCTTCTTTGCATCCTTTAAGGAGGCATCCCCTCCTATGAGGGAAGTATAGCGCAAGTGCCCTATTCTTGTAAAGTCTCCTCCTTCGCAAACCAGAAACTCACCGCCCCAGACATTCCCATCCGTACCGTAGCCGGTGCCGTCAAAGGCAATTCCCAGTACTTTGCCCTTTAAGCGGTGCTCTGCCATAACAGATGCTATATGGGCATGATGATGCTGCACCTGAAACAGCGGAAGTTTTAATTTCCTGGCAAATTCAGAGGAGAAATAACCCGGATGCATATCACAAGCTGTAAGCTTTGGAGCTGTACCCAGAAGTTCTTTTAAATCCTCATAAGAGTTCTCATATTCCTGTAAGATATCATACTCTTCTAAGTCTCCAAAGTACTGGGAAAGCACTGCTCTTCCATCTTTGTAAAAGCAAAAAGCTGCTTTTAAGTCTCCGCCGGCACAAAAGATATCTGGTCCCTGTCTTTCCAGCAAAAGCGGAAAAGGCACATATCCCCTGCTTCTTCTGATTATCTGAGGTTTTCCCATGGTTACCTTAATTACCGAATCATCCACCGAGCGAAGTATCTGCCTGTGATGGTATAAAATACCGTCCAGGTGTTCACTCTCGACCTCAAACATCTCTTTCTCCTGTCTTATGATAGGTTTGCCGGATTCATTGGCACTGGTCATAATGAGGGGTCCAAGCCTTTTGGTCAAAAGCAGTTGAATAGGGGTATAGGGAAGGAAGGTCCCAAGGTAAATACTTTCACCGCCGACTTCATCTGCCATTTTACGCTCTTTCTCATAAAGAAGTACAATAGGCCTTGCTTTGCCAAGAAGAAGCCTCTCTTCTTCCGGTGTAACTTCTGCATATTCTTTCACGGAAGTAATATCCGGAAAGCACAGGGCAAAGGGTTTCTTTTCCCTGCCTTTTAACAGTCTGAGTCTTTTTACTGTCTCAGGTAAGAAAGGTGAGCAGACATAATGATATCCGCCGATTCCTTTCACTGCAACAATACCGCCGTTCCTCAACACCGACAATGCTTTATGAAAAGCCTCTTCCTCTTTCACACTGTCCATATTGCCGGAATAGCTCTTGCCCCTTGCATCTTTCCACAAGAGATAAGGACCGCAGGCCTTACAGGAAATAGTTTCTGCATGAAAACGTCTTTCCCCCGGTGAAGTATATTCCTCCTCGCATTCCCCGCACAGGGGAAATTCCTTCATAACGGTGGTCTGCCTGTCATAAGGCGTCTGCTCCAATATGGTATATCTGGGTCCGCAGGCCGCACAACTGATGAAGGGATGATGATATCTTCTGTTCTTCTCATCCAGCACCTCTTCGGCACACTTATCACAAAGTCCGATATCCGGTGTCAGAGAAAAAGCATGAAGGCTTTTTGCGCTGGACTTAATGAAAAATCCCTTATTAAGCTTCTCTTCCGGAAAATCCTCTTCTTTGATATCCTCTTCCTTCACTCCATGAATTTCATAGTCTTTATCCGCATCATTTTTAAGTTCAAACAGGAATTGATTTAGAACTTCCTCCGGTGCCCTGGCTATAATCTCAACAATTCCTCCCAGGTTGCAGACGCTTCCTTCCACTCCCAGCCGTACTGCCAGTGAATATACAAAAGGGCGGAATCCCACCCCTTGTACCAGACCATATAGTAAGAAACGTTTTATAAGTTTTCCTTCTTTTCCTTTATCCACTTCACTACTTCCTCATAACCTTCTCCGGTCTTTGCAGATACCTTAATAACAGGAGCGGTCTTATTCTGGGCACGTACGCCTTTTAAGAAGAATTCTTCATCAAAATCCACATAGGGTATCAGATCACACTTATTCAGCAGGATAATATCCGCTTTCTCAAAAGCCAGGGGATATTTGTAGGGTTTATCGCTGCCTTCCGTCACAGTTGAAATTAACAGTTTAACATGCTCTCCAATCTGGAATTCCGCAGGGCACACAAGATTGCCGATGTTTTCAATAAAAAGTACACCGGATTCCAAAGGCAATTCTCCTGCTGCCTTTTCAATAAGAGGAGAATCCAAATGGCAGGCTCCTCCGGTATTGATCTGGATTGCTTCAACCCCAAGGGATTGCAGAAGTTTCGTATCAAAATCAGCTTCAATATCTCCCTCGATTACATAAGAAGTGATACCGGACAGGCCCTTAATAATCTGAACCAGGGAAGAAGTCTTACCAACACCGGGTGCACCCATCACATTCACCGCAAAGATACCTTTTTTTGTGAAGCTTTCCTTGGTCTGAGCCGCTACTTCATCATTTTTATCATAAACTGCTTCCATAATTTCAATTTCTTTTGTTTCTACCAT
>JAEXGM010000137.1 GCA_023450835.1 Bacillota bacterium
AATCTGAAGGAGCTTTATATCCGTCTCTCCATCTTCTACTTCAGGAATAAAGGTATTGGAGAGGATATCCCCGTTCAGAAGAGTCTTATACCAGGTGAGAGCCAATGCATAACGCCCGTAAGGGATATTCATATGAAATCCGTCACGGCAAAGGCTAATTCCCCCATTGCCATAGTCAAAAGCCGTAAGGCTTCTCAAATACTGGATAACGTCTCCGCAAGGAATGAGCTTTAAGGAGAGTTTTTCAGCTGCAAGGTCATAGGCCTTTGTTAATTCTTCATACATCTTGCTCTGATTATGGTCATAATAACGATATTCTTCATGGGTGGAATCTTTCTCGTAGGCCCAGGTCTTGTGAATCCACTGGGTCGCATCAGGTACCAAACTCTTTACGTAGGCAGACAGCTTTTCAATGTAAGGGTCATAACTGTCCGGCAGACCACTCTGCCCGCTGCACTGCTGCAGGGTTACAACATCCCATTTTTCTTCCAAAAGTGCTTCTTTAATAGATATCTTGCGTCCTGTAGGGCTGCCGTTTAACTGATAATCATAGTCGGGGATATCTCCCTCCACATTGTTCCAATGTCTTTGAAGGGAACAGCCTCCAATATAGAGATTTACCACCTTTATATCCCTTCCGCCAGACTGGGCTATTTGATACAGGTAAGCAGTGGCATCTTCTGAAAAGCTGTTTCCGATTGCTAAAATTTTCATATGTCCTATGTCCTCCATTACAGGTTGCTGGCTGCCCGCAGGTAAGCCAGCCTGTATATTTTCTTTCAATTGCTTTATTTCAGCACTAGCCAGAATAACAAATAAAGCAATTACATTAACCCTATGATACCTCAAATATAATCAATATGAAAGTATAAAATCATTCTTCCGAAAGATTTTCATTTATTCTGTATTCTTCAAAATGCCCGTCGCTATACATACTTACGGCCTTTGTAACCGCTTCTTTTTCCGTAAAGTTCTCTGTCCTTAAAGTTTCTCCCCATTTAACTAAAATTTCTTCATAGGTATCATTTTTTACATCTGCTTTGGGAAGTTCCGCTATATACCAGAAGAAGGTTCCCACATCTTTGATACCTTTATAGGACCAGGTGGTCCAGCTAAGTCCCTGTTCATTGCACAGGGACAGGCCGTTTAAATTCTGGAATTCTCCCACATAGCCTGCAACACCGTATCTGTCCCTGGTCTCTGCCATGGCAACTGTCCATTTATGAAAGTTCTCATCATCATCGTACAGATGAGTCTGGTACATCATATTCTCCCATCCAGGTTCCCATGGGTCCGGCAGATTGGATACCCGCCAGATACCCTCCACCGTTATGATATGTTCTTTATCAATTTTCCGGATGGCCTTTATCATTCTGTCATAGACCGTATTGCTCATCAGCCAGCTTTCTTCCTGAAAAGGGTCATAGCTGTGCTCCCCTTCGTAGCCGCCATTATTCTGAGGTTCATTCATAATATCATAGGCCGCAACTGTTTTACTCTCTTTATAACGTTCTGCAATGGTTATCCACAAGTTTTCCATGACTTTTAAGTACTCTTCATTGGTATAAAGGTCATTTTTGCATAAGGTGCCGCAGCAGTGGTCCATACTCTGGCCTCCCGGGCAGCCATGCATATCCAGGATTACATACAGACCATATTTTTCAGCCATTCTTATTACCCAGTCAATACGTCTGAACCCGGGATTTTTGGATAAATCCTCTTCAATCCAGGTTCCGGCTTCCTCTGTCATAAAGTTTCTGTACCAAAAGGGTACACGTATGGCATTAAGCCCTTTATCCGCAATATTTTTAATATCCCATTCCGTTATCCAGTTATCCTGATAGGTCTCTATTAAATTCTGGGCCAGCTCTCTTCCGAATCGTTCTTCCAGTACATTCAGGGTATCCAGGTTAGCCCACTTACGGTCTTCACCGCTGACCGGACACATCCAGCTCTCCTGAATCAGCCAGCCTCCCAGGTTCACACCCCGCAGTATTATTTCCCTTCCGTCTTCTTCTAATAGTCTTCCGTTTACAACTTTCATCTGTTCACCAATTATTGCCGCAGTTCTTCTGCAATACTGCCCGATTACGGTATCCTTTCACGCTTAATTATTCTTTGCTCCGAATATGTCTTTGATCTTTGCATATTAATCTTTTTCCTGGTATTCCTTCGGTGTAACTCCATTTGTCTTCTTAAATGCCTTATGAAAATAAGAAGTGCTTGAAAATCCCACTTTTGCTGCTATTTCATTAATAGAAAGCGTTTTATTCTTTAATAACTGCTTAGCCAGGTTCATCCGAAGCTCGCTAATGGTATCCTTGATTGTGGTTCCATTGGTTTGGGAGTATACCCTGCTGATGTAGGGCACCGATTTATTCAAGGCAGTGGCCAGGCTTTCTACTGAAAAATCAGGGTCCGTATAATGAGAGTATATATATTCTCTCATCTGCTCATAGAAAGTTTCCTGCTTGGCAGCCTTTTTCTTATCCAGTTCCTCACCGATTTTATCAAAGAAACTGTAGAAGCTCTCAAGAAATTCTTCCTTCGACTCCAGCTGATGGAACACCAGAATCATATCTACATTTTCAAAGCAATTACTGATACTGTTCTTTTTTAAGGTGCTTACCATATTATTGAGAGTTACTACCAATCTGGCGGTTGCCATGTTAAATATGGATATGGGATAGTCCCTCAATACCTCTGTGATATATAGAAAATGTTCTTTCGCCTCCGATATCTTTCCTGCCATTAACGCTTCTGCCAGCTGCTTCTCCTTTACAAGGGGATACTCATACTCATTGGCTTCTTTTGTATTAATATTTTTTGCATCTATAAAACTGCCTTTTGTATAAAATACTCTGTGCAGAACCGCTTCCATGACCTGGCGGTATAAGCTCATAAGCTGTTCCGGCTTCTTCCCATCACTGCTAAGTATCAGGGACAGGGTAATGTTAAAATAACCGGATACCAGATTTCCCGCCTGCTGCAGCTTCTCAATAAACTGCTCCCGGCTTTCCTCTGTTGTGGTATTGATAAATAAAATAATATCGCTTTCATCCAAATCCGTTCCCTGAACTCTGTAAGCTTCCCCCAGCATTTCCGTAAATACATTAATTACAGCGAATTTTATGGCATGTTCAACTTCCTGTTCATCCTGTTCCGCCTTATTTTTGTACCGGTCAATTCGGATAAGCAGAAGGTGGAGTTCTTTTTCAAAGTCCAGCTCCATATTTATTTTCTTAAAGTAATTACGCAGATACTCCTTCTCCGGTGATTCCTTCGAAGCCAGAAGATCACTTATATATACACGCTTTAATATATTCTTTGCGCTTCTCTTCTCGTGCTCTAATTCCTTAATATCCGTCTCCATCTCATAAATAGGATGATACAATCTCCTGGTTATCCAGAAGGCCAAAAGGATGCTGAGGATTACGAATACTACGCTGACGGCCATAGTAAGTATTTGAATGTTTTGTATGCTCTCCTGCATTGTTTTATATTTGGTCAGGCTGACATATTGCCAGCCGTATTTATCTCTCTGACTGTATACAAAGAAAAGCTTTTCTCCGCTGACCGTATCTGTAAAATACCCCTGCCTGTCCCCATTTTCCAGGATATTTCGGATATAGCTTGCTGCTTTGTAGTTCTTTAGCATGTCCAGCTTTGAACCGGCTGAGACAATGTCCCCTTTCTCATCGACTATAAAGTACTCCGAATCATTCTTTTGATTATCTTTAAAGGAATCCAGCAGATAGTCCGTATTAAAATTTATCATCACACAGCTTGTATCCGACTTATTTGTATAAGAATCATACAGAAAGAAACTGTAAAAGTATTTGGTTTTCTTCTTGGTCGTGGAATAATAGGACCTGGGTATGGGTTTAAAAGGCTTATAATCCTTGAAATTCGTAATAATGTTTCTGGCGGACACATCCAGGAATCCGTCATTTAATTTTTCATAACCATTTTCCGTTAGTTCAGAGTATTCACTTCCGCCTTCCACATAGACATAATTGTTATACTTGTTGTAAATATAGATGGACTCTATATAAGGAATAGAGGCTCTGTAGGTACGGAGCTGCCCGAAGGCAGCACTCATATCATTGACATTTGGATCTTTTGTATATAATAATTTTGTGACATTCATATCATGGTATATCTGATTACCGATTTTAACAGCTACTTCTGAGAGCTTGGACACCTGCCCCTGCTGACTGCTAAGCTGTTCTGCTCTGGCCTGATATTCATAATTCATCAAAATAGCTTCAAAATTGGAATAAAGCACCGCCGATGTAAGTACAATTGCTGCCACAACACATAGCGTAATATTCAGAAATAATTTTAGAAAGATACCCTTCTTAAATAAACCCATCAAAACTCCCCCCAAAACTTTCAAGAATACAAAAACAGGGTGCCAAAATCAACACCCTCCTTTATCTTTACTTTTTATTTATACCCATAGTTTTCACAATAAGCCTCCCACTGCTCTGTATAAGCTTCCTGAATTTTGGCAAGCCCTGCCTCCCCTGCTTTTAACAGGAACTCATCTACCGCAGCATCTACGTCATCTATTAATCCTGCCTGTAACGGTGCCAGATATTCAATCATAACGGTCGCAAGTCCGGCTCGTTCAGAAGCATAGTCATCATACACTTCCACGAAACCGGAAGCAATATCCACATCCGGATACTTCGTATTCAAAGCTATCCGGTGCAGCTCTGAAAAAACCTTATTCAGCTTGTCATCTCCCCTTGACGGAAGGGCAAATAAGGGATTGCGAAGTCCCCAGGCATTGGCGGATTCCGCACCGTAATCCTTGTGCTTTTGTCCGTCTTTATAATAGCCGTCGGCATCCAGTGTGTAATGAGTACCTTTTATACCATACTGCAATAATCTGTTGATGTCCTTGTCCATATATAAAAGATTAAGAGCCATGGCCGCCCTCTCGGGATACTTGGAATTGGTCGGAATTGCTGTTCCGTTTCCGCTGGGATGGTTGGCATAAGCAATTCCGTTGATACTGGCATAGGGTACATATCCCACCTTCCAGTCTCCTGCCAGCTTGGAATCATAGTAAGTACCTACAAATTTAGCAGGATTTTGTCCGTCTACAATGCAAATATCCTGCCCGTTTATAAAGGCATCGGAATTATTGGCATCGGATAACACACTTCTGGACCAAAAGCCGGCATCTGCCCATTTCTTCATAATCTTCATATCATCCCTAAAATCATCGGAAGCCCAGTAATTAAACAGTTTCGAAGGTGCATTATACCCGGCTGCCAGCCCATAAGGTGCCCCTGACTGGACCCAGGCATACTTTGCCTGAAAGGCCATGGTAGCACTAAAGGAATAAGAAAAGGATGCCGTATTTACGGAAGGTTTCATAATGCTCTGTGCTGGATTATTTTTCTTTACCCCTATCAGATAAGCTTCCAGGTCTGCAAAACTGTCCGGCACCGGCAAGTTATATTTCTCCCTTAAATCTTCCCGGTACATAATGCCGGCATTCGTATATTCCTTCTTAGAGCTTGGCACAGAATATATCTTATCGCTCACTTTCATCTGCTTCCATATATCCGGCGTGATATAGTTATAAATTTCAGGTGCATATACCGGAATCAGTTCATCCAAAGGCGTAAAGGCATTACTGTTTGCTAATTCCGCATAATTCATCCAGTTGGCGGTATAAATCAGGTCACATTCTTCCCCGGATGAGAGTATCATATTATATTTTGTCTGCCAGTCCGTCCAACTGGTGTACTTAAAGGTTACTGTCGTATTAATTTTTTGCAGCAGCAGTTCGTTTATCTTATCCTGTACCAAAGACATGTCATTAGGCGGGTCCCCCATCAGATAGAAAACCAAGTCAACTCTTTTAGAAGTATCTAAGACCTCACCGGCACCTTCCTTACTGCCTTCCCCTCTGTCCTTACTCTCCTTCTCCTGAGTGCCTTTTGGGGAAATATCGCCTGTCTTCCCGCTGCTTTTTGTACAGGCTGTAAATGACAGGAAAGCAAAACACAATATCAGAAGCACATAAATAACTACTTTCACTTGTTTTCTCATAAAATAATCATACCTTTTCATGTGTCTGCAAACTTTAGTCCACAGATGATATATCAGCAAAATCATAAGGAGATTATCACTAAAGCTTTATGATAACTCCTTATGATTACTGTCAATTTTAGATTAAATACAAGTGTAATTTTATGATATTTTTGTATTAAGTGCAATAAAAATAATCATACTTTGCTTCTACTTTTTATACTTTTTCTTCTCAAAGCTATAAATCCGGATGTTTTATTTTGTTACGGCTACCGCTATACTCTTAACTCTCTTTCCCCCGGCCAGAATTATAAGCGTATCTTTTCCAACCGAACTTCCGGTTACTTTTACAGCAGTCTTACCGCTATTCACTCCTACGGTGGCAATACCTTTCTTAACAGTCCTCCAGGTAATATCACTGTTTTTGTATCCATGCAAAGCGATACTGAAGCTGCCTGTTTTGCCGCTCTTTATTGTACCGGGAGCTTTCACAACTTCAAGCCAGGCATTTTTAACAGTTACTGAAGTCTTCACTGTTTTGGAGATGCCGTCAGCTAATTTTGCGGTTACCGTAATTGTAACCTTTCCTGCTTTCTTTCCGGTTACTTTTCCATTTTTATCAACCGTGGCAATACTCTTATCAGAGGAGGCATAGGTTATTGCCACAGTTTCAACACCAGAATCCTTTACTGTACTGCTTCCTGTCTTTACCAGGGTCTGAGGCAGTGTAACCTTAATGGTCTTGGTATTGCCCGTTGTACCCTTCACGTATACAGGTACTTTGTCAATGGATACTTTAATCTGGTCAAGTAAGGAAACAAGAAGTGTTTTATCCGGTTTCTCTGCCAGAATAACATAATCGGAGCAATGCGTTATGGGGATACGGATGCCGTCACTGCCTACCTTAACATTATTATTTGGTATTTCAAGGAGCTTTCCGCTTGTCCGGTCACGATAATAAACAAAGGCATTGCTACCCACGGTTAAGCCGGCTTCCTTTATTAAGGTATCTGCAGATAATGTAATAACAGCAGTGGAAGGAAGTAACCCGGAATGATTGAAGGAAATTACAAGTCCCTTCTGGGCCGTACCGCTTCCTGTAATATTAACCACACTCATCTGTCCCATCAGATTGATATCAGTAACAGGACGCTTGGAAGCTTTCAAAAGCTCTCCGTCAAAATGCCAGTTGAGAACAGCATCCTTTAAAACAATCGTAATGTCTGCTGATTTTTGTGCAGCAGCTATTTGTGTTAACAGATTACTTGTCAGCAATACCTTATCAACTTCCACATTTGATATACTAAATGCAGGTGTCAAATCCAAGCGGATAGAAATATCCTTTCCGCTCTTTATCTGTGCCGCTAACTCACTTTCCGGAAGGGCAGCCGACACAGTAAGCTTCTCCTTGCCCTCTGCCGCTTTTTGCAATTCTGCTTTGGATAGAGACATTGTTATAACTGCCTTTCCATCCTTAATCTGAATATCGCTTACAGTCGGAACTGTTACAGTATTTGAGGAATTACCGTTTTGATTACCTCCGCTGTTATTGCCGCTGTTGCCACTGCCACTATTTCCGCTGCCGCTATTATCACCGCCGCCATTATCACCGCCGCCGGGATTCTCACCTGAAGCTTCGGAATAAGGAACGGCAAGTGGTATGTTCTTTGTAAAATAAGGCTTTAAAACGTCTGCGAATTTAGCATTTCTCGTAAATCCTGTTGCAGTATCAATAGTACTCCACTTGTTCATTATGGTATCAAAAGAATCGGTATTAATCAGCACAGGATTGGATTTACCGGTGTAAATCCCCCAACTGCTGCCTTCTCCTCCATCGGATACCTTAAAGGTCCAGGTGGTATAACCATACCCCTCAGCTTCAATCAGATCCATACACTGTTTCCAGCTGTCGGGATTGCTAAAGAAGGTGAATTCACCGATAAAGGAAGGAACATCGTAATTCGTAGTTTCTTTAATCATCTTAATCTTATCTTTGATAAAATCTGACTGTACCTTTGCATCGGTAAGACCGCTCCACTGGTAGAAGTGATACTGGTATACCACGTTTTCCCAGCCGTAAAGGGACGGATCCGGCAAGTCGGTAGGATTCCAGATTCCCTGGATAAAAATCATATGGTCCTTATCCACTTCCCTGATTGCTTTATAAAGCCTGTCATAGACATCGTACTGAACTAATTTTGTTGCACTGGGCTCATTTAATAAATCATAGCCGCATACCATGGGTTCATTCTTGTAACGTTTTGCAATCTCTTTCCAAAGAGCTACTGTCTTGCTGATATTTTCTTCATTTCCGTAGAAATTACCGATATCTGCTATTGTTGTATCTCCCGAATGGTCTTTACCGTTCTGGGAGCCCACGGCACCATGCATATCAATCATAACATAGATATCGCGCTTCTTGGCCTCATTTATAAACCAGTCAAGTCTTTCAAAAGCCGTTGTCTTTAAGCTTCCGTCGTCATTTAACATCTCAAAATAAGTGATAGGAAGTCTAAGTATATTAATTCCTTCTGCCTTTACCAAATCAAAATCTTCTGAAGTCCACCAGTTATCCTGATACTGTTTGATAAGCTCGGCAGCCTTCTCCTTACCAAAACGCTCGGTAAATACATTAATCATAGTAAGCATATCTTTAGCGTCCAGCGGGCACTGCCAATTCTCTGTTACAAGCCAGCCTCCTGCATTGGTGCCTCGAAGAATCACTTCATCCCCTGTACCATAATTATTTCTAATCTTCTTTCCGTCTGCTTTTAAGAAGTTGGAAGGACCGGTCTTGATGGTATACTGATACTCTGAAATGCTGCTTACTTTACTATCCAGCACAGCAATTGCTTTTACCGTGGTACTTGCACTTACTGTAATGGTCCCTGTATATAACGGTGAGGAAGCAGTAGGATTTGAACCGTTGGTAGTATAACGAATCTGCGCGCCGGCAGTTCCCGATGTAAGTGTCAAAGTTCTTGCTGCGCCATAGGTACCTGCAGGAAGAGAAGACTTCACGGCCTTTACCCCTGCTTCTGTGCCCTGAATAATATATTCAAAGGTCTTGGCATCACTTGCGGCTCCATTATCATATCCAATTGCTTTTAAGGTTGTGGTTTCTTCAATTCTAAAAGGTGAATTATAACGTATGGAGGAGGTGGTAGGCTCACTGCCATCCAATGTATAATAAACCGGTGTGTTATCTTCGGAAGAACGAAGGGCTACAATAACTGAGCCCGTATAGGTTCCCGGCTCTCCGAATATTGTCACGGGCTTGCCGGGCTTAATACTATATTCAAAGCTGTAAACACTTCCGCTTACACTGTTCTTAACAGAAACCGCCTTTATAACGGTCGGTGCTTTAATATAGATAGCTCCGCTATATTTCTTTGATGCCGTTGAAGGCGTTGTTCCGTCTGTCGTATAGTAAATATCCGCTCCTGTTTCTGCCGCAAGTTCAACGGGGACGAAAACATCATAGGTACCGGGAGCCTGGCTTGCCTGCACTTCACCTGCTGCCGGATTAAGAGGCATTGTTTCTGCTCCCGGAAGTCCGGTATAGAGCTTGTCGGTAAAGTACATTTCGTCAATGAGATAAGTTCCTGTATTATAGAAGCCAAAGGTTACTTCTTTTATAAAAGCCAGGTCCAGATTAGAGTATCCATCCATACTGCTTAAATCCACATAATACATACTCCATTCGTTATACTTCGTGCTGCAGGTAGTCCATGCGGAAGCTTCATTTCCAAAATCGTCCTTGATAAACATTCTGGTATTGTTATAAGCCTGTTTATCCTTCACATAAAATACCAGGTATTTGGAGAGTCTTACATCTGCTGTTGTAACCTCCTGCGGTGTTACCGTAATACTTCTCACAGTTTCCGTAGGAGAGCCGCTTAAGGTACTCATCTCGTAGGTAATGCTCTTTCCCTGGTAACTGTCTGCACTGTTGGAGGTAACTTTTGCCCCTGTCTGGGCAATTACTTTGCCGGTTCCTTCATCAAAATTATTGAAAGGAACAACAGCACTGGCAGGAAGTGCTTTTACATGATAGGTAAAGGTGGCTACGGCACTGCTTTCCTCATCAGACTGTCTGACAGCGGCTGCTTTTATAACAGTGTTTTCTGTAAAAGTCAGAGGTGCCTGATACTTTGCAGAAGCTTTCGTAGGCGTACTGCCGTCTGTTGTATAGAAGATATCACAGCCTGTGGTAGTTGTAGTTAAGGTCACTCCTTCTAACTTTTCATAAGTGCCGGAAGCATAGTTTGATTTCGGGCTTACAGGAAGAAGGTTATTGGTAAAGTAAATATCGTCGATATAATATGTTCCGGAATTCCATTCACCAATATAGATTCCCTTTATAGCGGAACGGTCAATCTTATCAATGCCGGAAACATTACTTAGTTTTACTGCATATTCTGTCCAGGTATTCTTAATGGAACTCCCTTTATCTGTAGTCAGAGTATTAATCCAGTTAAGCCCTGTCTTGTTTCCGTCTTTATCTGCAAGTCCAAGCTTTACGGTATTGGCTCCCTGAGTATCCTTCAGCCAGAATACCAGATAAGTATATAAAGAGGTGTCTGTCTGAGTCCCTTCAACATATAAACTGCTGCTTTCCGTAGGGTCTGCGGAAGCTGTAAGGATGTAGGAAGCACTCTTTGCCCCGCTGTATTTTTCCGTATCTGTTACTGTTCCGTTGGTGACCTTAGGGGTCCCTTCAAAGTCTTCCAATACTGCTTTTTTCGGAATATTACTTGCTATAATGGTATAATTCAGAGTAAGTACCCTGCTGCTTTCCCCATCCTTGATAAAGACTGCTTTTAATACGGTGGAAGTACTTATAGTTATCGGGGCTGTATACAAAGTTGAACCCTCTGCAGGTTTCGTTTCATTAGTTGTGTAATAGATCGCACCATCAGTCTCCGGAGCAGTCAATGTCACCTGAAAGCTTTCGGTATAATTCCCCTCTGAAACATCTGAGGTTGGCGGCGCAGGGGGCAGAATGCTGGTAAAGTAAATATCATCAATATAATAATCACCGGCATTCCACTCATATATCTTAATCTGCGTTATTTTACTTAAATCAACATTTTGGCTGCTATATTGGCTGAGAGGTACTGCAATTTCTTTCCATTGACCTTTTATGGATTTCTGTAATGGATTATTCTCATCGGTCCAGGTATCATAAGTATTCCCGTCGGCATCTGTAAGTGCCAGCTTCAAAGTATTACTGCCGGCAGTATCCTTAAGCCAGAATACAATATAATCTTTACCGGTGGCATCTATCACTTTACCAGGATTGATAATTGCTTCCCCGCCTCCTCCGCCGGTACCTTGATTGTAAAGGAAGGAGGTGCTTCCGCTGTTCTTATCTGCCTGGGTAAGCTTATTCGTTCCGTTATTGGTATTACAATAAAGGCTCTGTTCAAAATCCTGAAACATTACTTTGTTATTATTAGCATCTTCAAAATAAATACTGTCAAAGTAATAGGTTCCGTCATTCCATTCCCATACAGCTATTTCCTTAATAGCCGTTTTATTAATGCCGCTATACTGGTCCAGAGGAACTTCCAAAGTGGTCCACTGGTCTTTTACAGCTTTTGCAGCGGTATAATTGGCGGAAGCATTATTATTTGCATCAATCAGTTTTACTTCAAAATCGTTGGCACCAACTGTGTCCTTTACATGAATAACTATTTTTGTCATGCCAGACACATCAATAGCACTGCCAGACACACTCCTTACCTTGAAGTCGTTGCCCCACGCTTTGCCTTCGCTCTGCACATACTGGAGAGCTTGCTTTCCTTCGTAAACATTGGCACTGTCTCTGGTGATACTGTTTCCATAAGCACCGGCTGTATAGTCTGTTGGTTCAAAATCTGTAAATATTACCTTATCGCTTCCCGCAGCGGATACCTTATTAGCCGTTCCCTGCCCCGGAAGACCTGCGTTGAAAACCAGGGTCAGCGTAAGTGCTGCTGCAACCCATTTTTTCCAACTCTTTCCGTTAAATATTCCTTTCTTCATAATTACCCCCGATATATATTTTTTTGTACTTGCATTATCAATGGTAAGAAATTTCATCCTGTTTGTATATTTTAAATACATTTTATTAGTGTAATTATATATTTTTACAGTATTGTAATTTTATAACTTTATTGTAAAAACCAAAAGAAAAGCCGGCTGACGTATTATAACTCTATACGCTGGCCGGCTTCTTTTTAATAACAATTGTAATTTTTAAATAATATCTTTCTCCATAATATAATCGTCCATTACATAACCATTCCCGATATCACTTACCTGTGACTTTGTAACATGAAAACCGAATTTCTCATATACCTTGATGGTGTTTTCATTATTCCGGTTAACAGTGAGCCAGATTTTCTTTATCCCTCTTTGCTTACAAAGCTCTGTCATGAAATCCATTGCTTCTCTGGCATAACCCTTTCCCCTGTTTTCTTTCAATATGTAGAATTTGCTGAGAAAAAGAGAGTCTTCCGGTGTTTCCCTTATTCCAATGTATCCGGCAATGGTATCTTCCGGTTTTAATAAATAATATTCATATCCTTGATTCTCGATCTGGTCGTTAATTGCGTCTGCCGATTGGAACTTACTCACCATATAATCGATTTGCTCTTTGGTAATTATCTGAATATAATACTCGTTCCATATCTTAAGGGCAGCCTGTGCTAACTGTTCAATATCCTCTCCGGATATTACTTTTACTATTAGTAGTTTCATTATTTCTCCTTTCGCAGCTATAGTTTGAAAAATGCGCTGCATTTTACAAACTTTTTATTTAAGCAGTATCGTGCAGACTGCTGACAGTCTGCTGCAGGTCTGCGATATGCACGGGCATTAGTTTAAAAAATACGCTGCATTTTACAAACTTTTTATTTTGGCAGTATCATGCAGGCTGCTGGCAGTCTGCTGCAAACCTGCGATATGTATGAGATTCGTGTGAATTATACTTTCATCTGATAGTCTTTTTTACGTCCTTTAAGAGTTCATTAATAGGGTAGTTGTGTGAACGGCATATTCTTTTTAATCGAAAAAGTGTCTCTTTGTCATTTGTAAGTTTATTGATGCCGTAATCACAGGTCAGTGCTGCTTTAAATCCGAGTTTTTTTATAATATCAATGGTATTATCATTGTATTCTCCGTAAGGAATTGTAAATGTAGTAGGTGCTGTTCCGGTCATTTCAACAATTTCCTGCTGAAGCTTCATGACATCTTCAGAAAGCACGGCTTCATATTCCTCCGATGATTCGCCTCTTTTTTGTTTACAGCCCACTCTGCCTGCCCGGGTCGAATGAAGATTATATGTATGATTTTGTATTTCAATCAATCCTGATTGAAGCATTTCCTCTAACAGAGGCCAGGTAAGATGAGCATATTCCAGATGGTCATCTCCCACCCTGGTAAAATCATCGGTGCTCTTGCCAATAATGGACAGCACAATTTTTGCTTGATATTTCTGCATCAGCGGATAGGCATACCGATAAGTTGTAAGATAACCGTCATCAAAGGTCAACATTATCGGATTCTCCGGAAGAGGCTTTCCATCATAAACATAATCAATAACATCCTTCATGGTGACGGTTGTGTAATTATTCTCTTGCAGATACTTCAGGTCACTTTCAAATTCTCCGGGATTAATGATATCCTTGCCTGAGTTGCTCTTTTTAATATCATGATACATGATAATCGGCAGATATACACTTTCCGTTTTTTCTTCGGCAGCTTCGGATTGAGAGGATAATGCGGCCTGCCAGGAATTCTTGGTTTGATTAATTAACGGCAGTGTTAGGAAGAATAAGATAACTGCCAGGATAAGGCTTACTAACAGATTTTTTTTATTAGACATATACAAGCACCTATAAACCGATTATTACAATATATGTTTTTAACTCTGCTTTATCCCTCTTAATTAAAATTGAACCGAAGGCCCTTTACAGCCCTTCTATTACCTCCTCTAATAATAAGCTCAGGTCTTTCGATGCTTTGTTAGCGGTTTCAATAACTCTTTCGTGAGAATGTTTTACCTTCTGAATACCTGTTGCCATATTAGTTATGACTGCTAAACCAAGTACCTTGATTCCAAGATAATTTGCGGCTATCGTTTCCGGCACTGTAGACATTCCCACTGCGTCTGCGCCAAGAGTTCGAATCATTCTGATTTCCGCGGCAGTTTCATAGTATGGTCCGGGAAAACCTGCATATACTCCTTCCCCAAAAGGTAACTGGTTCTTTTCTGCAACTTTTCTCGCCTGCTCCAGCAGTTCCAGGCTATAGGGTTCTGTCATATCCGGAAATCTGGGGCCAAATCTCTCATCATTCATACCAATTAGCGGATTTGAAGGCATCAGGTTAATAAAATCGGATATTAACATAATGGTCCCCGGTACAAAACTTTCATTAATTCCCCCGCAGGCATTGGTAAGAATCAATTTAGTGATTCCCAGAAGCTTCATAACAAATACCGGATAGGCTACCTCTTTCATAGAATAGCCTTCAAAAAAATGAAACCTTCCCTGCATGATCAGCACCGGAGTTCCCGACAGTTTGCCCACTACTATTCTGCCGGCATGTCCTTTTACAGTAGAAGTCGGAAAATTCGGTATATCCTCATACTCTACTGTTTCTTTCTCCGTAAGGGACTCAACGATATCACCAAGGCCTGATCCCAGTACTACTGCTAACTTAGGCTCCAGTTTTATCCTGCTCCTGATGTACTCTGCGGATTCTAATACTTTTTCGTACATGTTTCACCTCATATCTGCGTTGATTACCCTGCTTTCAATGTGATTATGCTTTTGGTAATCCATTCTTACGCATTTTTACTTTTTATTTTTTCAATAGATAGCTGCCATTTAAATTCCTGCATTTTTCTTAATGCTTATATTAATTATATGTTATTTTCTTCTCCTTCGCAAATAACAATTCGTCTTCTTTACATTTATTATAAATTTACATTCGAAATTAATTTATTCAATTTTATATTTAATAATATTAATAAAAATATAAATATTATTAATTCAATCATTGACATAATTAATTTATGGTAGTATATTGTAATAAATAAACACAAGGAGGTATTTTCCATGAAGTACAAAGCTCCCGGCAATTGTCCTGTGTGTGGTGAAAAGCTTTCCATTACAAAGCTCGGCTGTCCCAAGTGTCATACCTCACTGGAGGGAAACTTTGAACCCTGTGAATTCTGCCGCTTACCGGCTGAGGATTTGGAATTTGCAAAGGTATTTATAAAATGCAGGGGTAATATTAAGGATGTTGAAAAGGAACTTGGTATTTCATATCCCACCGTCAGGGGTAAATTAGACTCCGTAATCCGAAACCTTGGCTTTGAAGTCTCCTCAAAAGAAGCAGTCAGGGACAATGATTTACTAAAAGAAGCTAAAAATGATATATTAGAACAGCTCTCCCGCGGAGAGATAACTCCAAAGGAAGCTACAGAAAAGATTAAGAAATTAACTATATAAACCAGAATCAAATAAATAATGTGATATCGGAGGTCAATGTAAAATTATGGATGAACAATTAAGAATTCTGGAAATGATTGAAAAAGGACAGATTACTTCTGCTGAAGGCCTGGAACTTCTGGAAGCCTTGGGAAGCACCAAAGAAACCAACGAATCTGCATCTCAAAATATTACTGTGCAAAATCCGGTTATCAGAAAATCCAACTACAAATTTTTGAAAATTAAAGTTTCTTCTGATAACAAGACACTTAATGTCAGCGTCAACGTTCCTATCGGACTTATTACAACTCTCGGTGAAGTCGCCGGTAAAGTATTAACGCATATCCCCCCTGATGCAAGGGCCAAGATGGAAAGTAAAGGAGTTTATATATCAGATATTGACTTTCAGAGTATTATCCGTGAGCTATTAAACGGAACTCTGGATGATCCCAATATTGTTGATGTGGAAGCTTGGGATGATGACAGTCAAAGTATGATAAAGGTTAAAATATATGTTGAATAGAGTATATACTATCATATGGGTTTCTGTTAAAATGAAAGGAAAAAGAGGATTTTCCTTTCCGGTTCCTTTAAACCTTTTTGATGAGCTTCTTGCAAGTACTATAGACTTATTTGAAGTAATACAAATCTTCTCTCCCAATACAAGTGTTCCTAAAATAACCTCCGGTGAAAAAAAGTTATATTTTTCACCGAAGGCAATTAAAATACTTCTTGAAAGTTTATTCACCCTGCTGCATTCCTTCAATGGCTGCGGCCCCTATGAATTAGTGGAGGTAGAAACAGACGAAGTACGGGTTTTAATTAAAATCTTATAACGAAAGGGGTAAATATGAAAAAGATATTTTTTCACTACATTTCGTACATAGCGGTCATTTACCTGCTCTCCCTTGCCATACCGTCGGTATCGATTTACAGCAGCGCATCTTTGTTAATCGTCGGTCTGGTATTACTGGCTGTAAATCTGTTACTGAAGCCATTGTTATTATTGATAACTCTTCCTTTTAACATCATAACCTTTGGGTTATTCAACTTCGTTGTTAATGCATGGACTATCATGATTGCAGACCATTTTGTGACCGGAGTAAGAATGGGAGGTTTTTTAAATTCCCTGCTTGCTGCCTTCCTTATCAGTATCTTAAAAACTTTTCTGGAAGATAAAAAATAGCATTACTCCGTACGTTCGTCTCCGACAAAATAAAGAGCAACCGTCCCGGGGCCTGTATGGGAACCAATGACAGTACCAATGTTATTGAGCAGCACCTTACCATCCAGCTTCGGGAATTTTTCTTCTATCATATCGGCAACCGCTCTCGCCTCTTCATAGCAGGCAGAATGGGAAAGATAACATTTCCCTGAGTAGTCGTAGCGGTCTTTCGCAAACTGCTCCATACGCTTTACCATCTCTTCGCTTACCTTTTTCTTTCCTCTGTATTTATCTCTGGGAATTAATTTTCCTTCGTGGTTCACATTCAAAAGAGGACATATCTTTAATATAGTACCAAAAGCTGCGGAAGTCATCGATATTCTTCCGCCTCTGTAATAGCTTGTCAAATCGGTGGAAAAGAACCAATGGTGGATATTTAATTTATTATCATGCAGCCACTTCTCGCATTCTTCCAGGGAGCAGCCTTCCTTCTTCTTATCAGCAGCAAGGGTTACCAAGAGCCCATAACCGGAAGAAGCCGCCAGTGAATCTACTACCGTTACTTTATTTTCCGAGTACTTTTCATTTAACATCTCTCTTGCTATACAGGCAGAATTATATGCGCCGGATATACCGCTGGAAAGGCTGATATGAAGCACATCTTTTCCTTCTTTCAAAATGGGCTCCCAAACCTCCATGTATTGCTCTGCATTAGGCTGTGAAGTAGTAGAAGCAGCCCCATCCTTTATCTTGTTATAGAATAAGTCTAAGGGCATTGATTTCCCAAAGTCGTCTTCATACTCTTTCCCTTCCATCGTATAGTGAAAATGAACTATGGGTATGTTATTCTCCTGGAAAAATTCAACCGGCATGTCTGCTGTGGAGCAGCAGGTTATAATATAATCAGACATCTTCTTACCTCCCTGGCGCTGTTAATGAAATCGAACTTAAAT
>JAEXGM010000154.1 GCA_023450835.1 Bacillota bacterium
GTGAAAGAAAAGCACTTTCACTCGTGCGCAAAAAACGTACGCAGGAATGAGGTAAAATTATGGCAAAATCAGCAGATATTTATTATAAAGTAGACCCATGGAAGGTTGTTGAGACAGGCTTTAATAAAGAGTATGCGGTTGTCTCAGAATCAATATTTTCCCTGGGAAATGAATATATGGGAACCAGAGGCAGCTTTGACGAAGGATACTCAGGAGACGGCCTTATTGGTAACTATTTCAACGGAATCTATGAAGGGGCAGATTTAGAGAAATCTGGCTACAAAGGAATAATAAGCAGAACAGAGTTCATTGTGAATTCTGCAGACTGGCTATATACAAGAATAGAAGCAGACGGAGAATATGCGGATCTTAATATCAGTACTTTTGAAGATTTTGAAAGAGTACTTGATTTAAAGACCGGTATTTTGACCAGAAGCTATACATGGATTTTAAAGAGCGGTAAGAGAGTAAGATTGGAATTTGAACGGTTTCTTTCTATGAAAGAAGCGGAAATAGCAGTTCAGACCATAAAGATAACACCGCTTAATTTTACCGGAGAAGTTGTTCTCTATTCCGGTATTGATTTTACACAGATTCATCATATGACCGGCAGGAGCATGTGGAATGTGGCAGATACTACCTCCCAAGAGGACAGTATCACTATGTTGGGCAATACCGTCAGTACGGATCAGTCCCTTTTAGTAAGCTGCCGGTTTCAGTGCGAGTATGAAGAAAAATCGGATATCAGAGAAGATAAAAAGCTGGTAAGAAGATTCTTATTTAAAGCAGAAGAAGGAAAGACTCTGTCTTTCACAAAGATTATCCGCAATATCAGCAGAAAAGGAACCACCAGCCAGGAAAAAGATGCATTTCTAGGGAAATGTGCAGAGAATTCCAAAGTACTTGCTGCTCTTGAGTTTGGGCAGTTAAAAGAAGATACTCTTAAATGGTGGGAGGATACCTGGAATGATTCTGATGTAGCTATTGAGGGAGATGAATTAAATCAGCAGGGTATTCGTTTTTGTATCTTCCAGATGCACCAGACCTACCATGGTGCCGATAAAGGAACTATCATCGGTGCGAAAGGTCTGACCGGTGAAGCATACAGCGGTAATACCTTTTGGGATACGGAAGCTTACTGTCTTCCCTTTTACATCTTCAATAATACGGAAGCTGCTAAACATCTGCTGGAATTCAGATATCTGACACTTCCCGAAGCAATGGAGAGAGCAGAGGCACTTGACTGCAAAGGCGCCTTCTATCCGATAGCTACCATTACAGGAAGAGAGTGCTGTTCTCTTTGGCAGCATGCAAGCCTGCAGCTTCAGGCTTCCACGGCAGTCGCTTACGGATACTGGCATTATGAGAATATAACCGGTGATGAAGAATTTATCTTTGAAAAAGGACTTCCTATATTAATAGAGCTGAGCAGAATGCTTGCTACCAGAGGAGACTGGAGTGCAGATAAGACTCGTTACGGTTTCTATGGAGTAATGGGCCCTGATGAATTCCAGATGATGGTAAACAATAACTGCTATACCAATTATATGGGAAAGAAGACCCTGGAGTATACTCTTGATGTACTTGGCAGATGTGAAACGAAAGCTGCGGGTAAGTATCAGGAGATTATAAAAGACCGCGGCCTTACCGCAGAGGAAATAGAATATTTCCGTACTATTGCCGGGCATATGTACATTCCATATGAGAAGGAAACAGGCATATTTGAACAGCACGAAGGATATTTTAACCTTCCTCATATCGATATTGATAAGATACCTATTGAAGAGTTCCCGCTGTATCATCATTGGACTTATGACAGAATATACCGCAACGATATGTTAAAACAGCCAGATGTTCTGATGCTAATGCTGATGTATAACAGAGATTTTACGGATGCTCAGTTAAAGAGCAACTATGAATATTATGAACCCAGGTGTATACATGAGAGTTCTCTCTCCCCTTCCGTTCATTCAATCCTTGCTTCTCAGTTAAAGAAAGAAGAGGAAGCATATAAATTCTTTGGTTTCGCGACCAGAATGGATCTTGATAACTACAACAGAAATACAGGCGAAGGTCTTCATACTACTTCCATTGCAGCTGCCTGGATGAATATCGTCTACGGTTTTGGCGGCATGAGGTCTGACGGAAAAGAGCTTACCTTTGCTCCCGCCCTGCCAAAGGAATGGAAGAGTTATTCCTTTAAGATTCATTTTAAGGATGATGTTCTCTTTGTTTCGGTAGATAAAGATAATATGAAAATTTCCACCAAGAAGGGTTCTGGCATACAGGTTCTGATTTATGAAAAGCCATATACTTTAGGGCAGGAAGAATTAGTAGTTCCTATTGCCCGTTAGGAAAGGACTTAGTTTATGATTAACTGGAATATTGAAGAAAATGGATTTGATGAAGAAAAAGCAACGGGACTTGGCAATAAATATTTAACAGGCAATGGCTATATGGGTATCAGAGGAACTCTGGAAGAGTTTAAGAAAGAGCAGTTTCCGGCGGTTAACCTTTCGGGCATCTATGACCAGGTGGGAAATGGATGGAGAGAACCTCTGAATGCACCTAACGGGCTTTTTACCAGGATTCTTGTGGAGGGTGAGGAATATGCCCTTCCGGAAAAGGAGAGTGTATCCCACAAGATGTCCCTGGACTACAGGCATGGAATCTTTCACAGACAGACCACCTTTCAGACCGTAAAGGGCAATGTGCTGCTTGAAACCGAGAGATTTGCCAGTATGGATGAGAAGCATCTTATCTGCCTTAAGTTTAAGATTACACCTTTCTTTGACGGAAGCCTTGAAGTGGTTACGGGAATTGACGGAGATGTCTGGGATATTAACGGACCTCATTACGATATCATCGAGGCTGTAGCCGAGGAAGAAGTTATCCGTACCCTGGGCATTACCCATGAGAACAAGGATGAAGTCATCGTATATGAAAGTCTGGCTGCAGCTTTTGAAACAGAAGAGAGCATTAAAGGCGATGACAGGAAGATACTAAGACATCTTACCTTTAAGGCAAAAGAAAAAGAAGAATATGTTTTCTATAAATATATCAGCGTTTATACCTGTAAAGATTCAGAGACCTTTAAGACGGAAGCAAAAGCCCTTGCAATACAGTCAAAAACAGAAGGCTATGATACCTTACTTTCCAGACACTGCAGTAAATGGGAAGAGCTATGGAAAGTCTCTGAGGTATTGATTGAAGGGGACGATGAGGCAATGGAAGCACTTAATTATTCCTTATATCACCTTCACTGTATCGCACCCAGACATTCAAAGAGTTTATCCATTGCCGCAAGAGGACTGTCCGGACAGACTTATAAGGGTGCTGTGTTCTGGGATACGGAAATGTTCATGTTAGACTTCTTCCTGTTTACAGAACCGGAAGTTGCCAAAACTCTGTTAAAATACCGAATTGATACCTTAGCAGGAGCGAAGAGAAAGGCAAAGAGCTACGGCTTTGACGGTGCCTTTTACGCCTGGGAGAGCCAGGAAGGCGGCTATGATGCCTGCTCGGATTACAATGTAACAGATGTATTTACCGGACGCCCTATGAGAACATTTTTTAAGGATAAGCAAATACATATATCGGCGGCAGTCGCTTACGGTATTATGCGGTATGTTCAGTTTACCGGAAAAGATGACCTGCTAAAGGAGGGCGGAGCAGAGGCTATTATTGAATGTGCCAAGTTCTACTATAGTCTTTTAGCAAAAAGAGTAAATAAGGACTGCTATGAGTTATGGGATGTTATCGGCCCGGATGAATACCATGAAAGAGTCAATAACAACGCTTATACCAATCGTATGGCAAAGTTCACTCTGGATGCGGCTGTCAGAACGCTGGAGGAGTATGCTGATAAAGAGAATGCAGACAATAAAGAACTCCATGAGAAATTAGCAGATGCGGCAAAACATTTATATATACCGGCTCCGGACGAAGAGACCGGTGTAATAGAGCAATTTGATGGATATGAACAATTGGAAGAAGTGACCGTAGCCGAGGTAAAGGGAAGACTCCTTCATGAAAAGGAATATTGGGGAGGAGCTTATGGCGTTGCTTCTCATACCAAAGTAATAAAGCAGGCAGATGTTGTAACCATGGTAAACCTGTTCTCCAATGAGTATGAAAAAGATACCCTTTATAAGAACTGGTCCTACTATGAACCAAGAACAGAGCACGGTTCTTCCTTAAGCGCCTGTATGTATTCCATGCTTGCCTGCAAATGTGACATGGCAGAGAAAGCATATCCTTTCTTTATCAAATCCGCAAAAGCTGATCTGGTGGATGGCGGAAAGCAGTGGGCAGGACTTATCTATATCGGAGGTACACATCCCGCTGCCAGCGGAGGCGCCTACATGACTGCGGTAGAAGGTTTTGGCGGAATCCATATTGAAAACGGTGTTTTAAAGGCCGAATCAAAACTGCCGGAAGGCTGGAACAAACTCTCCTTTAAGATTCATTATTTAGGAGACTTATATCAGGTAACTGTCACAAGGGAAGAAGCAAAAGTTGAAAAATTATAACTGATATATCGCTTTTCATTACATGCTCTAAATAAATTCAATGTTTTCAACGTTTTTTACAATAATAAGACCCGGATAATTACAAGATGCAATACCAGATACCAATAATCAGATTTTAGCATTATCGCAGTTCAGCATTGTAATTACTACATGGAAAATTCTATGGCAATACACAGATAGCAGATGGTTCCATTCAGGCATTTTCCATTGAGGAGTTTCGTATGACACTTAAATGGCAGCCGTTATTCCTAGGTTAAATTACGCCATGTCTGAGCTCCCAGCACTACACCCCCAGTAAAACCGGAAGCGAGTTTGGCATAATTTAACCTTCCAGGAATAACGGCTGGCATTTTAGTGGAATTCGAAACTCCGAACAGGAAAATGAATGAATGGAACCATCTGCTATCGTCCGTCCTTCATTCCACTGTTTTCCACACAACCCCTGAACTGTAACTTAGAATTAAATAAAGACATGGCAAAGGGGATGCATGATTTCACATCCCCTTCTGATTAATTATAAAGTGATTTTACGCTTTGACGTTCTACCAGATGTATTGGCAGAATGACTTCTCGGTTGAGAATAGGCTTGTTATCCAGCTTATCCATCAGGAAATAAACGGCTAATTTACCCTTTAAGGGAGCATCCTGATGAATGGTAGTAATGGTAGGGCTGGTCAGCTGACAGAGATTAATATCATCGAAGCCCATAACAGAGATATCTTCAGGAACTTTCTTGCCGGCGGCGTTAAGACCTGCCATAATACCGGCAGCCAGAATATCTGCGGTTGCAAAGACTGCGGTAATATCTTTTCTTGCGGCTAGTTTCGTTCCAAGAGCTATGGTCGTAGCCGTATCAAGTTCCTGTTCGAAGACAAGATTCTGACGAAAAGGAATGGAAGCTTCCTTTAAGGCATCCTTGTATCCTTGAAAACGTTCGTATACAACGCCCTTTTCCTTAATACTTGGTGATGCAAAGGCTATATTTTTATGACCCTTATCCAGTAAATACCTGGTTGCGGTATAGCCGCCTTCATAATCTTCCAAGCCTACGTTGCAGATATTAGGATGGGATACGTAACTATCGATTAACACTACCGGAATCTTAAGACTTGTCAGGGCCTCAAAAAACTCATCCTGGAATACACCGGTACAGAATAAGCCGTCAACATTCCAGTTGTGTAAAAAGTTTATCAAATCAGAAGTGGTCTCTACTGTACGAAGCATTAAGTAATAACCATTTTCTCTTAAGGTCTTTTCAATGGAACCGATAAAAGCGGAGTGAAAGGGGTCTTCTACGATACTTTCTTTTTTATTGGAAGCAAGGTGGCTGATCATTCCGATAACTTTGGAAGAGCTGGATACCAGGGAGCGAGCGGACATATTCGGAACATAACCCAGTTTATCTATGGCTTCGTTAATGCGGGTAATTGTTTCTGCCGATACACGGCCTGTCTTTCCATGTATTACATTGGAGACAGTAGTACAGCTTACCCCTACAGCCTGTGCAATATCTTTAATGGTGGTCATTTTCATGTTCCTTTCTTTCGAAGGTTTAATGTTAAACTAGTAAATAGTTTAACATAATTCATGAAAAATGTACAGATTAAATAAAAAAGGCAGTTTTATACAGTTGATTTACAGTAAACTGCCAGAAATACTTAAATGGAAATTAAAACGGCACTGGTAACAGGAATGCCGGAAATAGAAAGATAGAAAGGATGCCGCAATGGAGTTTTAAGGCCCGTTTTCTTGCGGCAATGGTGTAAAAATGATAAGAGGTGTAATTTTTGATTTGGATGGAGTTTTAGTCTCCACAGACGAAATGCATTTTAAAGCATGGAAGATGTTGGCTGAGGAGCTGGGCATTGATAAATTTTCAAAGGAGGATAATAAAAAGCAAAAAGGTGTAAGCAGAATGGAATCTCTGGAAGTAGTTCTCAGCAAGGGCAGTAAAATCTATACTGTGGCTGAAAAGGAAGAGCTGGCAGAGAGAAAAAACAATTACTATAAGGACCTTTTGACAGAATTGGATGAAAGTGCAATACTTCCGGGAGTGGTAGAATGTCTGCAGATGTTAAGGGGTAAGGGAATCTTAATAGGAATTGGTTCTGTAAGTAAGAATGCGCCGCTTATTTTAACAAAAACAGGGCTGATGGAATATGTAGATAAAGTCAGCTGCGGTCTGGATATTACAAAGTCAAAGCCGGACCCGGAGGTATTTGAAGTAGCAGCAAACAAGCTGGAGTTAAAATATGAAGAGTGTCTGGTAGTGGAAGACTCCTTTGCAGGCATTGTGGCAGGAAAGGCAGCCCATATGAAGACTCTTGGAGTTGGTTCGGAATATGAACAGCTTCGTGCAGATTATGAGGCAACGGGCCTTGATGCGGATATTGATTGGGAGAAGATATTGGAGGAGTAAGGGAAACTCAGAGCTGAAAGAAAATAATAAGGAGAAGGGAAGCCACAAAATTCTTCTTTCAGCTTTTTTTGTGGCATGGGGTAAAACATGAAAAAGAAAAAAGTAATAATGATTATTGAGTGGTTTGCAATTCTCGCTCTTGTTGTTACTGCAGTGGCGGCGGGAAAACACTTAAAGGACAGAACGGAAGAGGTCAGCAGGATGATAAGTTATGAAGGCTCCAAGCTGGTTTTATATGACGGTCCGAAGTCTTTAAAGGATGCGACGGCGGAGGATTTGGTCAGTGCCAGTGAAAAGGAAAGAAATTTTGCTCTGCTTCATTGTACGGACACACAGGTCAAGGTAGACGGCTATGACTGTTACGTCTATGATACCAATGTTAACAACAGCAGAGAATGGCATGCGGATTATCTGCCGCCGCAGTCACGTACTCCTATTACATATTTTGATTTTGAAGGCGTTGCCAGGATAGTGGTAAGTGTTCCTGATATGGATTTAAAATCCGTTAAAATAAGTCCTTTAAGCTATGATATCAAACCGGAAGTAGATACTACAGCAAAGACAGTATCTTTTACTATTACAAAACCTGATAACTATACTTTAACTTTTAATGATTCCCCGGACCGTGCACTCCATATTTTTGCTAATTCCATCGACCCCAATGCACCCACAAAAAGCAGCGATAATCTGAAATATATCGGACCTGGTGAGTGGAATATTGAAAATATCGTTCTGGAAGACAACCAGACTCTTTATCTGGCAGGCGGTGCTGTCGTACATGGTATTATCAATTCCAACTACGCTAAAAATGTAACGGTAGAAGGAAGAGGAATTCTTGATGGCTCCGGTTTTGATGGCTGGATGGGAAAGACTGCCTATATTCCGTTGAAATTTGATAATTGTGACAGTGTAACCTTAAAAGATATTATTGTACTAAATCCCAATGCCTGGGTATGCTCTGCCAAGAGTTCCACTAACGGTGTGATTGACGGTATTCGTATTATATCCTCCAGACCTAACGGCGATGGTATTACCTTACAATCCTGTACCAACTATAAAGTTTCCAATTGCTTTGTAAGGAGCTGGGATGACTCCCTTGTTATCAAGAATTATGAAGGAAGTTCTTCCGACATATCCTTTAAGAATATGCAGCTTTGGACAGATTTGGCCCAGTCCATGGAGATTGGCTATGAGACAAATAAGGGGAAACAGCAGAATGTTTCCATATCCGGTATCAGTTTTGAAGACATTACCGTGCTGAATAATTTCCATAAGCCGGTGATTTCCGTACATAATGCAGATGATGCAACAATAAAAGATGTAACCTTTAAAAACATTACGGTTGAAAATGCACAGATGGGTTCCGGAGACGGAGATGAGATGCCTTATCTTATTGACCTCCATATTCCTAAGACTTCCAACTGGACCTCTACAAAGGAAAGAGGACAAATCGACGGTGTGACCATTGACAATGTCAAGGTGCTTTCCGGTAAGTTCAGTCCTTCCAGAATAGAAGGTTTTGATGATACACATAAGATTAAGAATGTGTCCATCAGCAACCTGGAAATTCTGGGAGAGAAGATAACGAGCCTTGATCAGGGAAAATTCCAGGTTGACCCTGATACAACGGAAAATATAACCATTAAATAAACCGAGTTTAAAGGAGGATAGGCAGATGAAAATAGTACGTCCCGTTATCATAGTACTTTTATGTGCATTAAATATATATCTTTTTGGTTTTGCACCCGGAAATATAAAAGAACCGCCTCAGAATGTGGATGCTGCCAATGTAACGGTTGTCAGTGCGCCGGACCAGACAGAAGCTGCGGAACATCCGGATTTTAAGAAAAAAGAATATAAACTGGTATTGCCGGAAGGCACCAATATTGCTTTAAAGAAGAAAGTAGATGCCAGCAGTTTTAACGATGTTTATACACCAAGAAAAGTAACGGATGGAGTGGCACTTGGGGTATCCTACTGGGAGGGCAAGTCAGATTATCCGAACTACCTGACCGTAGATTTAGAGAGCGTGCAGCAGTTCCATGCCATCAGGGTCGCACTGAGTCCCATGGCAATATGGGGAAAGAGAACTCAGACCTTTGCGGTAAATTTAAGCGATGACGGAAAAGAATTTAAACCTTTTATTGAAAGCAAACAGTATACCTTTGATCCGGATACCGGCAACGAAGTACAGCTGCTCTTTGATGACACCAAAGCAAGATATGTGCAGCTCGTATTTACTGAAAATTCGGGAGCCGGCGGCGGTCAGGTCGCAGAGTTTGAGGTTTATCAGAAATAAAGGATACTGTAAGGCAGCAGGGAAGGGACACAGCAGTCCCTTCCAGCTTTAAGGCGCGTCACATGGAGGAGCAGTGCGGAAATAAAAAAACGCTCGAAAGCGCGTTACACGGAGGAGTAAAGTGAAAGCACAAAGGAGAAATAGAAGAGGTTACAGTATCAGAGTCCGTTTGATAGGGGCTTTTCTGATACCCGTTGTGTTTATAATCGTGTTGGGGGTAGTAAGTTATTATTTAGCATCAAAAGGAATGATATCAAATTATATTAATTCCAGCAAAGTAAGCCTTAATATGATGGGGGAGTATTTTGACCTGGGACTTACCAATATGTCCGGCAAAGCCATTGATATCATTTCTGATGAAACTACCCAGAAATATTATTCCAAGTACTATTCTGATAAACCTACCGAGGAAATCAGCAGGTATAAGGAAATCCAAAAGAAAGTGCTTGCTGCCGTTGCCGCAGATAAATCCATATCAAACATATCCGTCTTCGCAGGTTACGGGCATCCCGTTTCATCGGCAGGAACGCTTAAGGATAGTTTCTATACGGATTTTACCGCATCGGAGGATTATGCCTTACTGACAGCCGGAGGACAGGAAATCAACTGGATTGGAGGTCATCCATTTCTGGATGAAACCTTGAAACTAGATTCATCCGGTTATGGCATCAGCTATATTAAGAAGATAACCAACTCCGGCTACAAGCAGATTGGCTACGTGGTAGTAGATATAAAGAAGAGCTTTTTTTCCGATATCCTTACGAAATCAAGCTTTGGAAAGGGCAGTCTCAGCGGATATATTACCTCAGATAAAAAAGCGATTCTCCAGGGAGAGGAGAAGGGAAAAACGGCGATTACGGATACTTCCTTTTATAAGGAGGCCTTAAAGGAGAAGTTATCCTCCGATGCCCGTTATGTGGTCTATGATGATAAAGACTACCTCTTTGTATATACCAAGTCGTCTTTAAACGGTTCCGTAACCTTTGCCCTGATTCCTGATTCGCAGGTTACGGCTCAGGCAGATGCGGTGAAGGTTATAACCATGATAATTATGGCTTTAGCGGTCATTATTGCCCTTATTGTAGGTGTTTTCATTTCCGGCGGTATCAGTTCGGCTATCCGAGGCACCAATAAGGTTTTGGACGCTGCTGCTACAGGTGATTTAAGGCAGCAGATTCATCTGAAGAGAAAAGATGAATTCCACCTGCTTTCAAAGAGTATTAATGCCATGTTTGACGGTATGAGGAATCTCATTGAGAATATTTTTGGTATCAGTAAGCAGACAGCAGGTATGACAGCGAAGGTATCCCACACATCCGAACTTTTGGTAAATGCATCAAAGGATATTGCAATGACGGTTACAGAGATTGACCAGGGAATATCCTCTCTGGCAAAGGATGCGCAGAGCTGTTTTAACGGTATGTCAGAACTTGCCGGAGAAATCGGGATACAGGAGGAAAACGCCGGGAATATCAGGTCTATTGCTGAGAATACCAATATAACCTTGAATAAAGGTTTAAAGAACATGGAAGAGTTAAATGCCAAGCAAAAGGATACCTCCGATATTACACAGGCGGTTATCGGGAATATTTTAAATCTTGAAAAGCAGTCGGATGCTATTATTGAGATAGTAGAGGCCATTAACGAAATCGCAGACCAGACGAGGCTGCTGTCATTGAATGCTTCGATAGAAGCCGCAAGAGCCGGTGCATATGGCAGAGGGTTTTCTGTTGTAGCAGACGAGATCAGAAAGCTCTCGGAGCAGTCTTCCGGGGAAGCAGGGCGGATAGGTGATATTGTAGCCCGAATCCGGCAGAGTACCCAGGAAACGGCTAATGTAGCAACAAAGGCCAATGATATTGTAACAAAGCAGGAAGATACCCTCTATGAGACCCTGTCAGCCTTTAACGGCATTAATACCCATGTCTTTCAACTTACGGAAAGCTTAAATGATATTATTACCGGACTTGGCCGCATCGGTGAACTAAAGAGTGAGACACTTTCAGCAATTGAGAGCATTTCGGCAACTCTTGAGGAAACTTCCGCAGCTTCCGCCCAATTGGGCACAACGGCTGATACCCAGCTCCTGGCGGTAGAAGAGTTGAATAAGGCAGTGGAAGAACTGAATCAGGAAACGGAAAATATGGAAAGTTCTGTGCGCATGTTTAAAATACATGCCTAATGCATCAGTATTCTAATAGCCCTATGAATTTCAACCGGAAATTCATAGGGCTATTATCCGTAAAAAAACTGCTTGACAGTACAGACAGGATGATGTATTTTAATATTGTAGACACCCCACGGGGGTATGGTAGTGTGCCATAGGTTCTCCGAATGCAAATAGGAATAAAAGTTTTGTTTATGCTCTTATGCAAAATGGGGTATATTAAAATAAAGGGTACTGCACAATGTCTGCAGTATTTATGAAAGGGGACAATATGAATCAGAAATTTTCTGTTACCGGGATGACTTGTTCCGCCTGCTCGGCAGCTGTTGAGAAAAGTGTTAAGAACGTCGAAGGCGTTAGTTCCGTCGTTGTGAATCTGCTTGGCAATAGTATGCTGGTAGACTACAACGGAGAGATTACCGATCAGAATACAATAATGAAAGCAGTGGATAATGCAGGTTATCATGCTTCCGTCTTTGTAAAAGGAAATGAAGCCAAGAGCAGCAGCGAAACAGCTGAAAATAAAGTGCAGGCAGAGCTAAAGGAGATGAAGCAGAGAATTATAATTTCCTTTATATTTTTAATTCCTGTGTTGTACATCGCCATGGGCCATATGCTGGACTTTCCCTTACCGATGTTCCTGCACGGAGAAAAGAATGCGATTTCCTTTGCTTTTCTGCAATTTTTACTGACACTGCCTATTGTATATGTGAACCGCAAATACTATCAGATGGGCTTTAAGACCTTTTTTAAGGGGCATCCTAATATGGACTCCCTTATTGCCATAGGCTCCGGTGCAGCTATTTGCTACGGTATATTCGCAATCTTTCGAATAGGCTATGGTCTTGGACATACGGATATGGATGTAGTAATGCGCTATTCCATGGATTTATACTTTGAATCGGCAGCGACCATATTAACTCTTATTACTCTGGGTAAGTTCTTAGAGGCCAGATCAAAGGGAAAGACCTCAGAAGCAATCAGCAAACTTATGGATTTGTCCCCTAAGACAGCCACGGTGGTAAGAGACGGGAAAGAAGAGGAAATACCCATTGAACAGGTAGCAATCGGAGATATTCTGGCAGTTCGTCCCGGGCAGAGTATTCCGGTGGATGGTGTCATCACAGAGGGAAGTACCGCTGTGGATCAATCTGCACTGACCGGTGAAAGCATTCCTGTAGAAAAAGGAATAGGAGATAAGGTAATCGGGGCAACCATCAATAAAACAGGTTTCTTTTTGTTCCGTGCCGAAAAGGTTGGAGATGATACCACTCTTGCCCAGATTATACAGCTGGTTGAAGATGCTAATTCCTCTAAGGCTCCTATTGCAAAGCTTGCGGATAAGATTAGCGGAGTATTTGTTCCGGTGGTAATTACCATTGCAGTGTTAGCAGCAGTTGTCTGGCTGCTTACGGGTGCAACCTTTGAGTTCGCTCTTTCTATCGGAATAGCAGTACTTGTAATTTCCTGCCCTTGTGCATTAGGGCTTGCGACACCGGTTGCCATTATGGTCGGAACAGGTAAAGGAGCAAGTAACGGAATATTAATTAAATCTGCGGAAGCCCTTGAGATTGCCCATAAAATAAATACAGTAATTCTTGATAAGACCGGAACCATTACAGAAGGAAAGCCAAAGGTTACTGATATTCTGACAGCAGAAGGTGTTACAGAAGAGGAGCTGCTAAAGATTGCAGCCACCATTGAAAAGCCCTCGGAACACCCCCTGGCAGAGGCAATTCTGGAGAAGGCGGAGGAAAAGAATCTTACTCCTCTGACAGTAACAGAATTTAAAGCAGTATCAGGCAGAGGAATTATAGCAAAGACACAGGAAGAAACATTTTATTCCGGTAATGCATACCTGATGCAGGAACAGGGAATCGATACTTCCGGGCTCCTTAAAGCAGCAGAAGCTTTTTCAGAAGACGGTAAAACACCTTTATTCTTTGCCTCAGAGAGGAAGTTCTTAGGCGTCATAGCAGTTGCGGACGTTGTGAAACCTACCAGTATGGCTGCTATTAAAGAAATGAAGAGCCTTGGCATTGACGTTGTTATGCTGACCGGTGATAATAAAAAGACGGCGGAAGCAATCAAAAAGCAGCTTCAGATGGATAAGGTAATAGCAGAAGTTCTTCCTCAGGATAAGGAAAGTGAAGTTAGAAAACTCCAAGAGGCCGGTAAGAAGGTCGCTATGATTGGTGACGGTATTAATGATGCACCGGCACTTGCAAGGGCAGATGTGGGAATTGCCATCGGAGCAGGAACAGATATTGCCATTGAGTCCGCAGATATTGTTCTGATGAAGAGCGATTTGCTGGATGCGGTCACCGCTATTACATTGAGTAAAGCAACCATAAGAAATATCAAGCAGAATCTTTTCTGGGCTTTCTTTTACAATACTATTGGTATTCCATTGGCAGCCGGCGTATTTTATGGTATACTTAACTGGAAGTTGAATCCTATGTTCGCGGCAGCGGCCATGAGCCTAAGTTCAGTATGCGTTGTTACCAACGCCTTGAGACTTCGTTTCTTTAAACCTAAATATAAGACTTTATAATAATTTAAGTATTGGTTAACGATAGCAGAAAGATGAACAGGCCAATATCTTAAAAGATTTGATGAAATAAATTATAATAAAACATTTATAAAGAAAGGTAAACCGTAATCCGGTAAAGGTATGAATATGAAAAAAGTAATGAAAATTGAAGGAATGTCCTGCGGACATTGCCAGGCAAGAGTAGAGAAGGCATTAAATGAAATCGGCGGCGTAAGTGCAAAAGTGAATCTTGGAAAAAAGGAAGCTGTCATTGAATATGCATCTGATATTAAAGATGATGTATTCGTAAATGCTGTTACGGAAGCCGGATATGAAGTGGTATCGATTGCTGAGAAAAAAGGTCTTTTTGGAAGATAATTCACACATAAATATATGTTAGTAGCTTGGAGGTCCGGTTTGAAAAATGCGTTGCATTTTACAAACTTTCTATTTGGGCAATTGTGCAGACTGTCAGCAGTCTGCTACAAGCCTACGATATGAATGAGGTTTAGTATGAAAGCTGATAAAGAAAAAGTCGCACGCCTGTTAAAGACTGCCAGAGGGCAGATAGATGGCCTGTTAAAAATGGTAGAAGAAGACAGGTATTGTATTGATATTTCAAATCAACTGTCTGCTACCCAGGCAATCCTGCAAAAGGTCAATAATGAAATCATCCAGTCCCATTTAAAGAGCTGTGTCAAGGATAGCTTTGAAAAGGGAAGCGAAGAAGATAAGGATGAAAAAATTGAAGAAATCGTAAAATTGCTGGATAAACTGTCAAAATAAACAAGCATGGTCAAATACGATATAAAAGAATGATTTAAAAAAGACATTATAAAAAAACAAATTGGACTGCTGGTATCAGGTTGAGAGTAAATATCATTAATCAACCTGAACTGGCAGTCTTTTGTGTTTCTGACAACGAACTCCTGAATGATAATTATAAAAATAACAAAATATAATAACGATTCATTAAGTTTATCTTAATTTTAAAAAATATACTTTTCTTTTGACAAATAGCTGTGATATAATTGTTCGAGATTTAACACAAATTTTAAATAATTTGAATAATTTGTTTTCATTGATATGGAAATAGAGTATAATGTTGGATAAAATAGGAGCGTTGGGATGGATAATCAAGAGAACGAAAGCGGTCAGGGGAAACAAAGTCCTGCAGGGGGGACTAATCCTCAAAACGATAATAACTGGACATCCGGTATTAACGGATATGCAGAAGAAGATGACAATTTTATGCAGGAAGTGAATGCTTCTCTTGCACAGCAGATTAGTTCAGAGTTGGAGGATACTACTACGGACACAGTAAACGGAATAAATAAGAAAAAAAAGTTTCCGAAGGGACTTAAGATATTTACTATTGCATTTTCCAGTATCATGTTAGTATTGGCGCTGCTGGTATTTACTCCGGCAGGTCAGAAACTATTATTCACAATAGCAGGTAACTATATTCACAGTAAATTAAATTATACGGATAATAATAACCCGCCCGGTCAGGAAGCAAATGCAAGTGTTACACCAACACCGGTAGCTTCAAAGCCGGATAAGGATGTTTTTAATATCTTACTTATCGGCGTGGAGCAAATCGGAGGAGGAAACAATACAGACTCCATGATTGTAGCTTCTATGAATACAAGGGAAAAAACAGTAAAACTTACGTCTATCATGCGTGACTTGTATGTAGAGATACCGGGGCATGATAACAACAAATTGAATGCAACTTATTCCTTAGGCGGAATGGATCTTTTATACCAGACTTTAAAATTGAATTTTGGTTTAGACATTGACGGATATATGATGGTTAATTTTGATACATTTGAGCAGGTGGTAGATATGGTTGGCGGCGTAGATGTTACACTTACAGCCAAAGAGGCGAATTATCTGAATACGACGAATTATATATCGGACCCTGCTAACCGTACGGTTCATGAAGGAACCCAGCTTATGAACGGTAACCAGGCGTTGGGTTATTGCAGAGTACGTTATGTTTCGACAGGAACAGAGAATAATGACTTCGGTAGAACTCAGAGACAGAGAGCGGTTTTAAATGCTATTTTTGATAAAGTAAAGAGTAAAAACCTGCTGCAGTTGGGCTTGCTAATGAATAAGATACTTGATAATGTAAATATTGAAACAGATATTAACGGCTCTGATTTTAACAATTATCTGCAATGGGGAGCAAGTATGAACCTGAAAGAGCTTCAGAATTACAGAATCCCTTCTGACGGAAGCTATGGATCTCAAAGAGTTCAACTTGGAAAGTATAAACAGGATGTATTAGTGCCTACCGACTGGGATGCCACCAGAGCGGAAATCCATGATTTTATTTATGGCAGCGACGAGACTGCAAGCGATGGCACTGTAAATAATACAACAGCAGCCACTACAGAGCC
>JAEXGM010000206.1 GCA_023450835.1 Bacillota bacterium
TCCACCATACAGATACCAAAACCTACTACCGAATAGGTGTAAATATGTAAAGCTCTGTCGGCTATAGAGAGTACGTCCTGTTCCCTGGTAAATAATACGGTCAAATGGGAGGAAAGGGGGACAATGACGGCTATCAGGATAATCGCAGTAATGGCACTGGTAATACAGCCTACCAGACAGGAATACTTCGCTCGTTTACTTTGCCCTGCACCAACGTTCATGCTGACCATGGTGGTAACGGCAGAACCAAAGGAGGAGGGGAGAATAAAACAGACGGAAGTTATGTTGTTGGCAATTCCCTGCCCATTTAGAACGATAGCTCCATATTTTTCTACTTCATTGTTGATTAAGAAGAATCCCAGGTTAAGCATAAGGCTTGAAAGCATAGATGGAAAACCGATATACAGCAGCTGCTTTATAATCTCCTTGTCAAAATGAAAGCCCTTGAATTCCAGCCTGTCTCCGTTCTTTTTCATAAACAGCTCGTAGAACATCCAGAAGGTTATCAGAATATTGGAGGCAAGGGAAGCCATGACTGAACCAATAAGTCCCATTGAAAAAACAGCAACAAATAAGGTATTAAATAATATCTTAAGGATAAGCATGATAATCATTCGGATAAAAGAATCTTCCGGCTTGCCGCTTGCGTTTTTGATTGCATTGTAGATGGATTCCAGAAAGGAGAAGGGGATTACCAGTGCATTCAATGAGAGATATAAGAAGACATTATGTGATATCTCACTGTCTACATGACCAGATATTGGAAAGGCTAAGCCTACCAGGAGAGGGGCTAATATAAAACCCAGTATAAAAGCAAATACTACCAATTGGACGGTAATTCGTCTGCTGCCCTTAAAATCACCGCGTCCGTTAGACTGGCCGATAATTGCCATGCCGGCAACGCTCAGGCCCTGGGACAGAGCAGAAGTCATGTTAACAATTGGTGTGCAGTAGGTAACTGCACTAGCTGCATTGGTCCCTGCCAGGTTATTCAGGAATAATCCGTCAATAACCGGTATTAAGGATTGTACAACACCCATCATTAGTGCCGGAACAGACAGCATAAGTAAGGTTGGCAGTAAATTTCCGCGCAGTATCAGCTCCCTGCGCTGCTCCATGTTTTGGTTTAAGAATTTAAATCTCATTATTAATCACCTTTAATCTATTATTACGGAGACGAAAGTGACCGTGCAAAAAGTCATTATACGCTCTTTCGATAAGAAGGTCAAGAGCATAACCAGGCCTAAAAATTTATGACATGCCAAAAAATGAATAAAAACAACAAAATTATACAATTACAATCTGGAAGAAATATACTATAATAAAGTTAATTTAAAAGTATTTTTTGTCGATATTTTCCTGGACCGGCAGCAGTTATTATACTTCTTAACCTTGTTGATAAGACAGATCCTTACGAGAGAATTACGCATATAGAAGGACTCTCACTAAACGGATATACGGTTAATTAATATGGAAGCTTGGCTGCAGGTTTTCTTATTTTCCTGCTCTAGATTCTATTTACATTTCAATTATTCAAAGGCGAATTTACGATATTTATATTTGAAATTATCATATCCTGTGATATTGCTTTTTGATTTTAGGCAGATATCCGTTAGGTTTATTTTTGGTGGAATAATTTAGGACAAGCTTTATGTTATGTTGAAGGAGGAGTTTACCAATATCAGGTGAATGGAATAAAGGAATGACAGCTTATGAGGGGACAGCATGTCATATCGGCTTACCTGACAATTCATAACAGCCAATACTCGATTGGGAAGGAGGGGATTCTGACCTGAGTATGAAAGGCAGGTCATATCGGGGAGTTGTGAATTGCCAAGATGAGTATATATCATGAGAAAGGGGTTAACTTATGAAACATATTCGAAAAATAATAGGTGTATTATTGTCGCTTGCTTTATTGGTAACAATGATACCGGCTGCAACGGAAACTGTAAAAGCAGCTGCAGGGAAAAATATCGTTGTTTATTTTCCTAATTGGGGAATCTACAACACTGCCCACCGCTCCATTACAGTTGGCATGATTCCGTGGGATAAGGTAACGGTTATTAACCATGCTTTTTTTGAAGTGGATTCTTCCTTCAAATTGGCATCCACAGATACCTTTGCGGACTTTGATAAAATGATGGACCATTCGGAAGGATGGGATACCAACCAGCTAAGAGGGCATTTCGGTGAGTATAAGTATTACAAGAACCTCTATCCTAATGTAAAGATTATCGTATCAGTCGGCGGCTGGACAAGAGGTCAGAATTTCCACGCAATGGCTGCAAGCTCTTCTTCCAGAGCAGTGTTTATCCAGAGTGTAATTGATTTTCTGAAGAAATATCCTTTTATCGACGGTATTGACCTGGACTGGGAATATCCCGGTGTTAACAGGGCGGCAGATCCAAATGACCAATATGATAGAGGATGCCCTGGAGGACCGGAGGACAAGCAGAACTTTACTTCCCTCCTTCGCGAGATAAGACAGGCTTATAATAACAATGGTCTAAGCGGTAAGCTCTTAACTATCGCTGCTCCTTCGGGCTATGACAAGCTTGCCCTGCAGGAACCGAATGTGTATGCACAGTATCTTGATTGGCTGAATGTTATGACATATGACATGCATGGAGCCTGGGAGACCACAACAAATCATCAGTCTCCTCTCTACGCCAATCCAAATGACCCTTCGGCTACAACACCGGTTGATATTAAGAACAAGTATAATACGGACTCTGCCATGAAGACACTGCAGCAGGTCTATAATGTACCTGCGGAGAAATTGTATGTAGGTTCACCTTTTTATTCCAGAGGCTGGAAGGGTGTTACCGGCGGGGTAAACGGAATGTACGGAAGCGCTACGGGAGCCGCAACAGGCACCTGGGATAATGCCCAGTCTCCTGGCGGACAGTATCCGTATTTCACATTAAAGACCATGGAGAACCAGGGCGGCTACGTGAAATACCGTGATGACACCTATGCCAAAACACCTTGGTTATATAACGCATCCCAGGGAATTCTTCTGAGTTATGAGGATGCCACTTCCTTAGGTGCCAGATGTGATTACATTAACAGCAATGGCTACGGCGGACTCATCATATGGGAGATCTCCGGTGATACCAGTGATTATGAACTGACGACTGTTGCTTATAATAAACTGATAGGCTCCAACCCGACACAGACAGTAGCGACCCCTGCCTTCAGTCCGGCAGCCGGTACCTATGCCAGTGCTCAGTCAGTAACTATAACCTGTGCTACCTCCGGTGCACAAATCCGATATACTACAGACGGTTCAGAGCCTACAACTTCTTCTGCACTTTATTCTTCTGCCCTTACGGTAAGTACCACGACTACAGTAAAAGCAAAAGCGTTTAAGAGCGGTATGAACAACTCGGCGACTGCAACGGCTGCGTATACAATCGGCACTGCCCAGACAGTGGCTACACCGGTATTCAGTCCGGCAGCCGGCACTTATACCAGTGCCCAGACAGTGACCATAACCTGTGCCACTTCCGGAGCAGAAATCCGTTATACCACAGACGGTTCGGAACCTACGGCTTCTTCTTCCCTGTATTCAGCACCGCTTACAATAAGCGCTACGACTACAGTAAAAGCAAAGGCTTTTAAGAGCGGCATGACAGGTTCGGCAACGGCAACGGCTGCCTATACGATAAGTTCAACTCAGACAGTGGCTTCACCGGTATTTAGTCCTGCAGGAGGTACTTATTCAAGTGCCCAGACAGTAACTATAACCTGTGCCACTTCCGGAGCACAGATCCGTTATACCACTGACGGTACGGAGCCTACTGCTTCGTCTGCATTGTATTCTTCTGCTCTTACGGTAAGTGCTACCACTACCATAAAAGCAAAAGCATTTGTAAGCGGTATGACAAGCTCTGCTACCATTACCCAGACTTATACCATTAACTCTACCCAGACACCGGCCTGGACAGCAGGTACGGCTTATAAAGTAGGAGATTTGGTAACCTATGGCGGAAAGACTTATAAGTGCATACAGGCCCATACAGCACTGACCGGTTGGGAACCGCCTATTGTTCCGGCACTATGGCAGCTGGTGTAAAGTGTAGAAAAGCACAAGGTAAGTTTATGAATAAAAATATGCATTAAACTAACTCATAGGAGGAGATTATATGAATAGAAAAAGACTGGTTAAAGCAACGGCTATTATTATAATGTTTGTCATGGTATTTTCCCTTTCATCCCATGCTATTGTTAAAGCAGCTTATCCCGCCTGGCAGGCAGGAGTAACTTATAAGGTTGGGGACATAGTTTCCTACGGTTCCAGCAACTACCAATGCATTCAGGGACATACGGCACTGACCGGCTGGGAGCCGCCGATTGTACCTGCACTTTGGTCACTTTATACTGGCGGGGGAACTCAGACAGTAGCCACACCGACATTCAGTCCGGCAGGAGGGACATATACAGCCACGCAAAATGTGACGATTGCCTGCTCTACGGCAGGAAGTACTATCCGCTATACTTTAAATGGAAGTGAACCTACTTCTTCTTCCACAGCTTATACAGGTGCTATTGCTATCGCATCCACTACCACTGTAAAAGCAAAAGCTTTTGCATCCGGCATGACGGATTCACAGACAGCAACCGCTACTTATACAATTAATAAGGCTGATACGGTAGCCAATCCGGTATTCTCACCGGCAGCAGGAACCTACTATGGAAATCTGAGCGTGACCCTGACCTGCTCAACAAGCAATTCAACCATTCGTTATACAACGGACGGCTCCACACCCACTTCATCCTCTAAGGTTTACAGCGGAGCTATAGCACTTACGGCTACAACTACTATTAAAGCTTATGCAACAGCATCCGGATTGAAAGATTCCTCTGTTGTAACTGCAGCTTATACCATTTCAACAAGCCAGACAGGACTTCCTGCACACATTCTGACAGGTTACTGGCAGAACTTTGACAACGGTGCTAAGTGTTTAAAGATCAGTGATGTACCTCAGACCTATAACATCATTGCCGTAGCATTTGCAATGGCAACTGCCAATGCAGGTGAAGTTACTTTTTCATTGGACTCCAGCCTTGCTTCCAAACTGGGCGGCTATACAGAGCAGCAGTTTATCAGTGATATCGCCGCAGCTAAGACAAGAGGACAGAAGGTAATCATTTCCGTAGGCGGTGAGACCGGTTCTGTCAGTGTAAACAGTGCAACTTCCGCTACGAATTTTGCCAACAGTGTATATGCACTCATGGTAAAATACGGATTCGACGGTGTTGATATTGATTTAGAGAACGGTATCAATGCAACTTATATGACCTCAGCTCTCCGCCAGCTCTCTACAAAGGCAGGCAGCGGCTTAATTATTACCATGGCTCCTCAGACACTTGATATGCAGTCTGTCAGCTCAGGCTATTTCCAGGTTGCATTAAACATCAAAGACATCTTAACGGTTGTTAATACACAGTATTACAACTCGGGAAGTATGTTAGGGCAGGATGGAAAAGTATATTATCAAGGCACAGTTGATTTCTTAACGGCATTAGCAGCAATTCAGCTGGAGAACGGACTCCGTCCCGATCAGGTGGGACTTGGCCTGCCTGCTTCTACAAGCGCAGCCGGAAGCGGATATGTAGCTCCGAGTGTAGTAAATTCTGCTCTTGATTGTCTTGCCTATGGTACCGGCGGCGGTTCCTATAAACCTCCGAGGACATATCCGACAATTCGCGGTGCTATGACCTGGTCTATTAATTGGGATGCAAGCAATAACTATAATTTTGCCAATACTGTAAGCGCCAAATTAAAGACGCTCCCGTAAGGTGAGGTATTACCGGATATTGTTGTAAGTTAATGTAATGATAGAAAAAGTTATGTGATAATAAATTGCCCCTTCCATCGTCATAAGGCGTTGGAAGGGGCAATTAGTGTATCTGGAATTATTCTCTTTACTTATACTGTTTGAAATACAGAAAATACGGTAAGGAGGCATAGACCTTACCCGGAACCGCACATACCTGAACATAATAGGTTCCTGCGGGTAAGTCAGCAAAAATATTCAGGTAGCCGTCACCGTCTTCATCGGTATAGTCATAAAGAATAGTTTTATTACTGGCATTTAATATCATCAGGTGCATATTATTCAGGTCAGATGAATAGGAGGTGGTAGTAGTGGCTAAAACACTGATACGGGAATACTTATCAATGGTTATCCGGTAAGAATCTGTTCCAAGTCCTGTAGGGTCTAACGCCGGATCAATGCTTCCTGTGACATAATATCCGTCAGGTATATCCTGAGCAGTTGAGGTGTCTCCGCTTTTGGTCGAATCTTCCTGTATTGTAATCTTAGAGTAGTCCGTATCATCTGAATTATCAATACTGCCGACGGAAACAGGGGCCAGGGTACTGATGCTATAAATCTGTGTAATATTAAGGGCGAAGTTAAGATTCTGCCCATCGGTATATTGCATGGTATTCATGCCGATTACCTCGCCGAATGCGTTTAGGAGAGGTCCGCCGCTGTTGCCGGAGGAGAGGGCGGCATCTGTCTGTATGTACTTAATATCATCCGATACCCTGGAGGCATTGGATATAATGCCCTTGCTGAAAGTGTTATCCAGGCCCAGAGGATTTCCGATAGCATAGGCGGTATCACCGGTCTTAGGAGCAAATTTGCTGATTGTAAGAGGTGTACCAACGCCGGGAAGGCTTAAGAGAGCCATATCCAGGTCTTCATCATAACCCAGAATTGTCTGGATTTTATATTCTTTTCCGTTGTTAAGAGTAACGGAGATGGTAGAGGCATCCTTGATAACATGGTAGTTAGTAGCAATTACACCTTTTTCAAGGAAGAAGCCGGTTCCAAGACCAAGGTCAGTAGTGATTTCTACAACGGAAGCGGTGCATTTTTCAGCAATTTTAGCTGAATCCGGTGCTGAGGATGCTACACGGGAATCCTTGGCAACAGTTACTTTAATTGCAGTTTTCTCTTTTCCGTCTTTGGTCTTTACGGTAATAGTGGCGGTACCGGTTTTCTTAGGGATAATATAAAGTTTTAGGCTGTCTTCATTATCAGCCCAATCGCCCCATTTGCAAGTCGCAATGTTTTCATTGGAAACATCATAAAGTACCACATCGTCTAAAGTGGAGTTTTTCAGTGTGACCGTCACAAAACTTTCCTGGTTTAAAATAATGGAAGAAGCACTGGCAGATAGCCGTGATACTTTATTCGCTACGGTAATCTTGCAGGTATATTTCTTCTTGCCGGCAGAAGCTGTTATGGTCGCCTGACCGGCTTTTTTGCCGGTTACGACTCCCTTTGCGGATACAGATGCAATTTTAGTTGAGCTGGAGGACCAGGTAACTTTTGAGGAAGTACCGCTTAACTTTAGGGTGATGGTATTTCCGGTGTATATGGTTGCTTTTGTAGTATTCAGTTTTACTGTGGTGGCTGCCTCTGCATGGATAGCGGCCGGCGCGATAGGAAATGTTGCCGGGGATACAGCAAGAGTTGCTGCCATTATTAGCGCAAGCGCTGCTTTTTTAATTTGCTTCATTATGTACTCCTTAAAAGTGTAGGAATTAAGAATGACTACATTATACGATATCTATTGGGGACGGGCAAGTAAAATATATGTCCCGCAAAATAAACCGGGAAAAAGACTTAAGAAAAATAAAGAAGACCAGGGAGATAGTCTTAAAACAAACTCCTTGGTCTTCTGTTGATATCCTTTATAAATTTTATTATATTGGTTGAAAGATAGTCTTATATGAAGTAACCCAAAAACGAATTAGTTCACTTCGTCCATACTGGAGCCGGAGGGCTTGTCAATATCCGGGACGTCACCATCGCCATACTCTGTATTATAGTCATAATCAAGGTTGATTTTGTCCGTTGGGGCACTCTTTGTGGTACCATCCTTTTTGCTCTTTGTGTGTGTTTCGATTTTGTTTTTGTTTGCACTCATAGTATACTCCTTTTGTTCCTTGTTTTTGTTAGCATTTACAAAGAACTGAAAAATATACGAAGTAAAGGAGCTTATGAATTTTTGTTCTGGTGAACGTATTCCAGAATCTTTTGGAAATTTTGAGTCATTTCCTGATAATCAGATTCAGAAACAAGCCGGCTCTTTCCGGCATACTCACATAGAAAGCTTACAAAGGCTACAAAACGGATATACTGCTTTAGTAATTCAAAAGATTTCGAATTCAGGTAGCCTTTTATAATAGAGTAATTAAAGTTTGTTATGGTAAGGACGGTATCTGAAACCGTATTATTCAATAACTCCGCCAGCTCTTCCAGTTTGTTCTCTGAAAAAAGTTCTTTCATATCTGTATTGAGATTGTGCATTTCTTCTGTCATATCAATCGTAATCCTTTCAAGAAATATGCTTTTTAATAATTCAAATTATTAACTATGTCCTTTCCAATACGCCTTAAGATTGTGCCGAGGATTTCCCAGGCATAATTTTGTGTGTGAATTATGTCTTCCAATAATCCATACTAGCCTATTATAAAAAATCCCGCGGCAGCAATGATATAGATAGAGACTAACTTTAGGCCTTCCATCCAGTTGGAACTTCCGGATTTTACAATCTGGTTGGCAACCAGTACACTGGAGAACAGTAAGAACAGCTCTATTGGCTTTAATACTATACTCATGGGCGTAAAGAACAAACTGATCAGGACAGAAACGGGAATTACAAAGAGGGCAATCTGAAGACTTGAACCAACTGCAATCTCAATTGCAATATCCATCTTGTTCTTAAGGGCCATAATTACGGCTGTGCTGTGTTCCGCTGCATTCCCTACGATGGGAATGAGGATAATGCCAACAAACATCTGTGACATTCCGGCTGAGGAAGTCATGGGCTTGATGGTATCAACTAAAAGTTCCGATTCAAAAGCTATAAATACAGTGCAGGCTGCAAGGATAACAATGCTTAAGGTAAGGCTCCATTTAGAGTCAATGTCTTCCGCGTGCTCCACCCCATAGAGGTCATTCTGGGTCTTGAAGGAGTAGAACATACCGAGAACGTAGATACATAGCATAATAACACTGGCAATAATACTTAGGTTCTCGTATTTGGAGGAAACCAGACTTTCGGAAACATGATAGGTAAACACAGCGGGAATAGAAAGTCCAATAACTGCAAACAGCAGCATAGTAGCCGTAAAACTGCCAAGCCCGGAATCGTAAGTCAATTTTTTGTGTTTTAGCCCTCCTGCCAAAATACTGCAGCCAAGTACCAAAAGAATATTTCCCAATATGGAACCTACCAGAGACGCCTTTACCACATCATATAAGCCGGCTCTTATGGCAAAGAAACTAATAATAAGTTCCGTTGCATTGCCAAAGGTGGCATTGAGAAAGCCTCCGAATTTAGGACCGGTATAAACAGCAATTTCTTCGGTGGCACTGCCCAGATATCCTGCCAAAGGTACAATGGCAAAGCATATCAGAAAAAAGGTAAGTGTAGAGTTCCATTTCAAATAATACCCTGCAATAGATAAGGGGATACAAAGTAAAAGAAACTTTAAGTATTTCATATTTTTATCTTCCTACTGCCAATATCTGCAGTATTGCCGTAAAAAACAGGAGCAAAAAATCTGTGCGGCATCCTTTCTGATAATTATTTTTTTGCCCGCTGTATTGGTATGTGTGCAAAAAAATACCATTCACATTTGATTATACTCCTGTATTTTTTGAAAATCAATGAGACAGTTGGAGGTGCAGCGGCTAAATGTATGAGAGCGGCTAGCGGAAAGAAACGAGGACTTGTAGTAAAGGAGCAGTCTGGTTTGGTATATCTTTGTAAAATATTTCATGTTATAATTGGAGCTATGGAAATAAAAATTGGAGGAGGTTTAAATGATTAACTATAATATATTAAGGAAGAATCCCTTTAATCTTGATGACAAGCAGGTTGATTGGGTAAAAAGCACTCTGGAAGAACTGACAGTAGAAGAAAAAATCGGGCAATTGTTCCATCTTATCATGTACAGCAGCGATGAAGCATATTTAGGCGAACTGGTGCACAAATATAAAATAGGCGGAATTATGGGGCGGCCTATGCCGTTAGAAGAGTGCTACAAAGCGATTACATATTTACAGAAAGAATCCAGGATTCCGATGCTGATTTCCGCTAATTTTGAGGCCGGCGGTGACGGAATGATTGCGGAGGGAACTAATATCGGACCTAATATGCAGATAGGGGCTGCCGGCACTTCTGAATTTGCAGGAAAACAGGGCTATGTCTGCGCAAGAGAAGGACTTGCTGTAGGTGCTAATTATGCCTTTGCACCGGTTATTGATATTGATTACAACTTCCGTAATCCCATTATGGCTACCAGATTATACGGTTCAGATCCGAAACTGGTCCGGGACTGCGGTGTTGCTTATACCAAAGCCGTTCAGGAACAGGGAATGGCAGTGTCCATTAAACATTTTCCCGGAGACGGCGTAGATGAAAGAGACCAGCATCTGGTAACCAGTATCAATTCACTCTCCTGCGAAGAATGGGACGATTCTTTTGGTGCGGCGTATCAGGCATGCATTGATGCAGGCGCCCTTACGGTCATGGTCGGTCATATTATGCAGCCGGCTTATTCAAGAAAATTAGTTCCGGGTATTAAGGATGAGGACATTATGCCCGCAACCCTGGCTCCGGAATTATTGAAGGGGTTATTAAGAGAGAAGTTGGGATTTAACGGTTTAATCATAACAGACGCTACCACTATGGCAGGTATGTGCATACCGATGGCCCGTGATAAAGCGGTTCCTTACACCATCGCAGCAGGCTGTGATATGTTTTTATTCACCAGGAATCTGGATGAGGACTATCAATTTATGACAGAGGGTGTTAAAAATGGCACTATAACTTCTGAGAGACTGGATGAAGCAGTTATGAGGATTCTTGCTACGAAAGCAGCCCTTAAACTGCCGGAGAAGAAGGAGAACGGAACCTTGCTTCCCGATATAAAAGCAGCTCAAAAGATTGTAGGCTGTAAAGAGCACAAGGAGATAGAACTCCAGGTCGCCGATTGTTCCGTGACCCTGGTAAAGAATTTACAGGGAGTTGTTCCAATTGATGTGAATAAATATAAGAGAGTCCTTCTTTATCCGATGTTTACCGGAGATAATGCTTATATGGGCGGCGGAAATGAAGATATTGAGAAGATAAAGGAAGCTTTTGAAAAAGAGGGATTTGAGGTAAGTATTTACCAGCCGGCAGCCAGTTTTCAGGAAGGCTTCTCTGCATCCTACAATGATATGTTAAAGAAATATGACTTATTAATATATGTTGCGAACCTGATAACGAAGAGCAATCAGACTACCGTACGTATTGAATGGGCCCAGCCTATGGGAGCGAACTGCCCGAATTTCCAGGCAGTTATTCCTACTTTATTTATTTCCTTTGCAAATCCTTATCATTTATTAGACGCACCGAGAATCCGGACTTTTATAAACGCCTACAAACTCAAAGACTCTATACTTCAGGCGGTTATAGATAAATTATTAGGGCGTTCTGAATTCAAAGGTATCAGCCCTGTAGATCCCTTTGTTGGAAGATGGGATACAAGATTGTAAGGTTGGTTTAATCGTTCAATTGCAGAGGCATTACCGCTACAACGATATGCTTATGCTTTAATAGTTTTCGTTCGATGAATCGTCCTGTCTGGTTGTGAAGCAGCCTCTGCCACCAGCGTTTTACAACGAATTGGGGAAGTATAACGGTAATAATGTCCCCCTTTTTGTATTCATACTCGGCGGACTCAATAAAATCCAGCAGAGGTTCAACCACCTTGCGGTAAGGGTTATACTTGATAATTAAAGGTATTTCCGTACCCAGTTCGTTATATTTTTCCTGTATCTTACCGGCACTCTCTTCGTCGGTCGCAACACAGAAGGCAGTTACATTGTCGGATATGGTGGTTCCGTATTTTAATGCGCGGACACTGGATTTATTTACACTGGCAAGAGGCACAATAACACGGTTGATATATTTTTTATTATTAATGTCCGCACGCTCTAAAAGCTTGGGAGTTATCTTTAACTGTTTACGGATATTTTCATAATGTTTTTTTACTTTAAACATCAATAGAATCAGTATTGGTATCAGAACAATTACAATCCAGGCACCCTGATGGAATTTCGTGAAAGCAATAATAAGGACCGCAACTGTGGTAACAACTGCACCAAGGCCGTTGATGAATGCCTTCGGTACCCAGTTCTTACCTTTGATTGTCAGCCATTTTCTTAACATTCCTGCCTGGGAGAGAGTAAAGGATATAAATACTCCGATTGCATAAAGTCCGATAAGGGAAGTAACATCAGCTCTAAATATAATGATTAGCACGGCAGCTACGGAGGAGAGGAGAAGAATTCCATTGGAATAACTCAATCTGTCGCCCTTCATGCTGAGCTGCCTCGGAACAAAACCTTCTTTTGCCATTACGGCAAGAAGCAGAGGGAAGCCGGAATAAGCGGTGTTAGCTGCCATAATCAATATGACAAAGGTTGTAATTGTTATATAGTAATACATAAAGCCATGGCCGAATACCTGCTCTGCAATCAGCACCAGCATGGCCCGTTCACCCGGTACAACATGATACATATTGGCAAGAATGGAAGTTCCGCCGAAGAGTACAAGGATAATCAAAGATAACAGTAACAGTACGGTTTTGGCATATTTTACGGAAGGCGATTTGAAATTAGGTACCGCATTGCTTACCGCTTCCACGCCGGTCAGAGCGGTACAGCCGCTTGAGAAGGCCCGGAGAAGCAGGATAAGAGTTATGGGCTGCCCTAAGGATTTGATGGTAGGTTCAGGAGCTACATATCCTCCTTTTATCTTTGCAAAACCAAAAATAAGCAGCATTAACAGAGCCAGCATAAAGGCATAAGCCGGAAGCCCGAATATCTTGGAGGCTTCTCTGATACCTCTGAGATTACCGATCATAAGGAAGGCTACCATTGCAATACAGATAATTACGGTATAAGGCTCCAGGGAGCTAAATGCGGATGTTATCTGCTCGACGCCGGAAGAGACACTCACCGCAACGGTCAGGATATAGTCGATGCAGAGTGCGGCTCCGGCTGTAACCCCGGCTTTGGTTCCTAAATTATCCTTGGCAACAATATATGCGCCGCCTCCGTTTGGATAATGCTCAATGGTCTGACGGTAGGAAAGTGTTAAAATCATCAGAAGTATAATAATAGCGCCGGAGATTAAGGATAATTTTCCATAGGCCAGAGCACCTGCAATGGGGAGCATTACAATCAGCATTTCCTGACCGGCGTAAGCCACAGAAGAGATAGCATCGCTGGCTAAAATGGGAAGCCCCCATAAAATTCCGTATTTCTGGTCATCGGATTCTTCGTTCTTAAGGGGCTTGCCTATCAGCACCCTTTTTAAATTGTCAAACATTACTTCCACCTTTTCGAAATTAATATGATTTTTTGTCAATAACTTTGTTGTATTATGCTGAAAATATTCATAAGCATATACCTTTTGATTATAATATTCAAGTGATATTTTGCTGATTTAATGAGAGGTTAATATGGATTTGACAAAAGGCGAAAAATCTGCTGGTAATATATAGTCAATTAATCCTAATCAGATTTTGCAATACCGCAGAAAACAAGGAAAATACTGATAACACAAGGTTTTCTTACAGAAAATTGTCTTGACAAAGAGGCTCGATTTACAGTATATTTTGTATAAAAAAGGTGATATAAAATTACCCTGTACTTATTGGCAAATATATTTTGAATTTCAGGCTAAAGCAGGTCTGCGGAAGGGATAGCAAGAAAAACAGATCACAAGCAGGATAAAATTACATTAAGAAGATGGAGAAGGAGTCGAGACAATGGATTTAGGTATGATAATTAGTATGATCTTTGCATTTGCCATGTTGATTGTGGCATTTGTAATGGATGGAGGACATGTGGGTGCACTACTTGAACCTACTGCCGCCATGATTGTTATCGGAGGTACCATCGGTGCGGTAGGTGTCTCTTTCCCTATGTCAGTAATGAGAAAAGTGCCGAAGGTTCTGAGTATAGCTTTCCGTAATCAAAAGCAGGACAGGAAAGAAATTGTACAGACTTTTTATAAAGTAGCAAATCTGGCAAGAACCAATGGTTTGTTATCTCTGGAGAACGAACTGCAAAGCAGTGAATACGATACATTTATTAAAGACGGGCTTCAGCTTGTTATGGATGGAACGGATCCTGAAATTATAAAGAAGATTCTGGAGACAAAACTGGATAATATGGAATACCGCCATGCCAAGGGAATTGCAGTGTTTGAAGCTGCCGGCGGTTTTTCTCCTACTTTAGGTATACTTGGTACCGTTATGGGCCTTGTACATGTACTTGGTAACCTGGGCGGCGGCGATACGACAGCTCTTGCAGGTTCCATAGCGGTAGCTTTTATTGCTACTCTTTACGGCGTTGGTATGGCGAATTTAGTATGGCTTCCCATAGCTAATAAACTAAAGGAACTGGATACGGACGAACTTGTAACCAAAAACATGATGATGGATGGTATCCTTATGATACAGGAAGGCGGGAATCCGGCATTAATCGTAGAAAGGCTTAAGGGATACTTAGATGATGAAAAAGAAGGAGAAGAAGTCCGAGAACAGTGAAAGATGGCTTTTGACATATTCAGACATGATAACACTGTTAATGATTTTCTTTATTATGCTTTATTCTATCAGTACTGTGAACCAGCAGAAGTACGAAGAGCTGGCAGCTTCTTTTAGCAGTGCCTTTGGTGCAGGAGACAAAAGCCAGGGGGGCTCTGTTATCCCTAAGGGCAGCGGAGTTCTAAATAACGGTAAAGACGCTCTGAATCAGGGGAATTATCAGGGAAGCGGCAATGCTTCAGGACCCGGAGACAGTACCGGAACCGGTGAAGGCAGCGATAAGGATATAACAGATATTACTGAGGTCAGTAAAGACGAGTTCCAGCAATTAAAAGGCTGGCTCTATGATGCCATCGGTAACGGCGCCTTCAAAGACAATCTGGATATCAGTATACAGGAGAGCGGTATTGTCATTACCTTATCCAATGATGTACTCTTTGACAGCGGACAGGCAACTATCAAGAATGATATGAAAAAGAATCTTGATGTTATTGCGAAGCTGTTAAAACAGGTGGACAATAAGATACAGATAGGCGGTTATACGGATAATGTGCCCATAAACCGGGGTGTATTTACTTCCAACTGGCAGCTTTCGGCACTAAGAGCAGCTAATGTGGTAGAATATATGTCCGAACAATATGACATTGATCCCGAAAGGCTGGTGGCAAGCGGCTACGGTGAAAATGACCCCATAGCTTCCAACAGTACGGAAGCGGGAAGAGAAAAGAACAGAAGAATCAGCATTACGATATTATTTAACAATAACGGTTCTGATGATACCGACAGCAGCAATTAACAGAATAGAAAGTATAAGAAACTCCCGGATTATCAGATAAAAATGATACCGGGAGTTTTTTGGATTATGAAAATAATATTGACAAAACGGTGTTTTCGTTGTACACTTTAACAGGTGAAAGTGTTAAACTACATAACTTTAAAGTGAAAGAGAATACTATTTGTTAGGATGGAGAATATTTATGAAGAAAAGACTATTAGCAGGAATATTAACAGCTTCCCTGGTTGTAATGTCACTTACCGGCTGCGGAACCAAAGATACCAGTACATCTGGCAGTTCCGGCGAAAATGAAGGAAAGGTTTATCATATAGGAATTAATCAGTATGTTGAACATGCGGCGCTGGATGCTTCCTATAAAGGCTTTGTGGATGCACTTGCTGCGGCAGGCTATGTAGAAGGAAAGAACCTTAAGCTGGATTATCAGGTAGCACAGGGAGATATGTCAACAGCTCAGACTATAGCAACAAAATTAGTGAATGACGCACCGGATCTTATACTTGCTATTGCTACACCCTCAGCGCAGGCAGTTGCCAATGCAACAAAGGATATTCCTGTTCTGGTTACCGCCGTTACAGACCCGGCAGGCTCTCAGCTGGTTGCCTCCAATGATGCGCCGGGAGGTAATGTATCCGGTACATCCGATCTTACACCGGTTAAGAAACAGATTGAATTGTTAAAGCAGCTGATTCCCGGTGCCAAAAAAGTTGCTATCCTCTATTCTTCTGCAGAAAGTAACTCTGTAATTCAGGCAGACATAGCAAAAGCCGCCATAAAGGATGCGGGAATGGAAGGTGTGGATGCTACGGTTTCCAACACCAATGAAATTCAGCAGGTAGTACAGTCTCTGGTAGGAAAAGTGGATGCAATCTATGCGCCTACCGATAACATGATAGCACAATCCATGCCTACGGTTGCACAGGTTGCAAATGCAAGCAAGCTTCCTGTTATATGCGGTGAAGGCGGTATGGTTGATAATGGCGGTCTTGCTACTTATGGTATTGATTATTATGAACTGGGAAAATTAACCGGAGAACAGGCTGTCAAAATTCTTGAAGGTACTGCAAAAACTGCTGATATGCCTATTGAATACCTGGCAGATGAAAAATGTACCCTTAAGATTAATGAAGATGTGGCTAAGGAATTAGGAATTACAATTCCGGATGATTTACAGCAGAGTAAGTAATTTTGCTATATTTACTGGTGCATCGTTCTTCAAGTAACCGGTTTGGCTGATTTGAGAAGTATGTACATGAATCCTGTCCCATATCTGTTGCTATTGCAGGGTATGGGGCAGGCTTTTGTTTTTAGAAATATTTATACATAGGGAAGGTTAGGGAATTAGATGGATCTTATACTTTATTTATTTTCAATACTGGGAGCCACTTCCCAGGGAATTGCCTGGGCTATATTAGCAATTGGCGTTTATGTTTCTTTTCGTATTCTGGACTTTCCGGATATGACAAGTGAAGGAAGTTTTGCATTAGGAGGAAGTATCAGCGCCTTCTGTATATCCGGACTTGGGATTAACCCGGTACTCTGCCTTTTAATATCAGCATTGGCAGGCATGGCGGCAGGTGCGGTTACCGGTTTTTTACATACAAAACTTCGAATACCTCCCATTCTGGCAGGAATTCTTACTATGATAGCTTTATATTCCGTAAACCTGGGTATTATGGGTAAGTCCAATACACCCCTTCTGGCACAGAGGACAATACTTTCTATGGCTAAGAAACTATTTCCCTCTGCGGCAGCTCTGGGGATTCAGGATAATCTTCTCCAGAATCTGATTTCAATGGGACTTAGTATTATCTTTACAGTACTGGTCATCGTGTTACTTTACTGGTTCCTTGGTACGGAAATTGGCTGTGCTATCAGGGCTACCGGAAATAATGAGGCAATGGTGCGTGCACAGGGGGCTAATACCGATGCCATGAAAATAATCGGCCTTATGGTCGGAAATGGACTTATCGCACTGTCAGGCGGTCTTGTAGCCCAAACCCAGGGGTATGCGGATGTATCTATGGGTGTGGGTGCCATTGTAATCGGTTTAGCTTCTATTGTAATTGGAGAGGTGATATTCCGCCGTGTGATATCCTTTGCCAGCAGGCTGATTTCCATCGTCATAGGCTCTATTATTTATCGAATTATAATAGCCACTGTTCTGTATTTAGGTTTTAACTCCAATAACCTAAAATTATTAACTGCTGTCATGGTAGCGGCTGCTTTATCCATTCCTGTCTTTAAGAAGGATAAAGTGAAGATTGCAAGGGAGGAAAACTAATGCTTGAAATAGGAGAATTATATAAGACCTTTAACCCCTATACCATTAACGAAAAGAGAGTATTAAAAGGGCTGAATCTCACTTTAAATGAATCTGATTTTGTTACGGTCATCGGAGGTAACGGTGCCGGAAAATCCACCATGCTCAATATGATTGCAGGAGTTCATTATCCGGACAGCGGAAGTATTATACTTGACGGACGTGATATTACCAGAATGCCGGAGTACAAGAGAGCAAGCTATCTTGGAAGGGTATTTCAGGACCCTATGATGGGAACTGCCGCCGGTATGGAAATAGAGGAAAACCTGGCACTTGCGTACCGCCGGGGAAAGAGAAGGGGATTTGGCTGGGGAATCTCCAAAGCTGAGAAAGAACTGTATGTGGAACAATTGATAAAATTAGACCTGGGTCTTGAGAACAGGTTAACGACCAAAGTCGGTCTTCTTTCCGGAGGACAAAGGCAGGCCCTTACTTTATTAATGTCAGCGTTAAAGAATCCAAGACTGCTTTTGCTGGATGAGCATACGGCTGCACTGGACCCGAAGACCGCTCAGAAGGTTCTGGAACTGACGGAAAAGATAGTAGCGGAAAATTCTCTGACGGCCCTTATGATAACCCATAATATGAAACATGCAATTCAATACGGAAACCGCTTGATTATGATGCATGAAGGAAAAATCATCTATGATGTTTCCGGTGAAGAGAAGAAAAATCTCCACGTAAAGGATCTACTGGATAAGTTCGAAAGTGTAAGCGGGGGTGAGTTCGCCAACGACAGGATGCTATTGTCATAAGACTGTATAAATGCTAAAAAATGTAAGGAATTCTTAAAGGGATTTAAAAAATTAAATGTACTCATATTCGACAATATATGTTATAATTGTATCTTGGTAGTTTATTTGGGATAACAGCTTTTATTTGGAATAGTTGCCCATGTTTAGTTATGTAATTGGAGGATATGGAGTATGAGATTTCTTTCCATAAATAGGGTTGAACCTGGCGCTGTACTCGCAAAACCGCTTTATGGCAATCAGGGGGTCATTTTATTAAGGGAAAATGTTGTTTTGACAGATAACATCCTGTCAAGGCTGAAAGCAATGGGTTATACAGGACTATATATTGAAGATGAAATTTCAGAAGGTATATTTATTGAAGATGTAGTGGATGAAGGTTTGAAACTGCGTACAGCAACAAGATTGGAAGAAATCGTTAGTAATAATGGAAATATAGCTGAAATGCTGCCTATGATCAAGGATATTGTGAGCAGTATTATCAGTAATAAAGATGTTGAGCTTACCATGAGAAATCTGTGGGGGCATCATGAATACACTTACCTGCACTGCGTTAATGTGGCTATATTGGCCGTCAGTGTGGGAATCAAAATGAACTTGCATTCCGATGAATTGATTTATCTGGGAGCAGCCGGGATACTGCACGATATCGGCAAGAATAAGATACCGGCTGAACTGCTGGACAAAACAGGCAAGCTTTCGGAGGAGGAGTTTGGGATACTCAGAAAACATCCCGAATATGGTTATGAGATGCTGACCTCCTCTCAGGAATTAAACAGTGTAACCAGGGCAGGTGTACTCCAGCACCATGAAAGATTCGATGGCTCCGGATATCCAAGAGGCTTAAAGGGGAATGAGATAAGCCTGTACGGCAGAATACTTGCCGTGGCGGATACTTATGATGCAATGACCTCTGACAGGGCATACAGAGAAGCCTTTGCTCCCTGTGAAGCAGTAGAGTACTTAATGGGAAACGGTGACCAGCTTTATGATAATCGTGTAATAGATGCATTTATAAAGTGTGTGACTGTTTATCCCATAGGTTCCTGTGTTGAGTTAAATAACGGTGTTAAAGCGCTTGTAGTAAAGAATTATCAGGATTGTGTGTTACGACCTTTAATCAGAGTCCTTGAAACCAAAGAAATGATTGATTTAAAAAATGATACAAGGTATTTAAGCCTGTGTATTACCAAAATTGTAATTTAAATAAGCAGACAATGGTGCTTTGTTGTTTGGAGTATAATTTTATGATATTGACAAACAATAATAGGACTGATATCATGATAGAAGCAAAAGGCGAAGATGTTCTTTACAGGACATTTTCGCTTATTTTTAATATTAACAGTCATGTCCGTTCCAACTTGTGTGAAAATTAAAAAAGATATTCAGGAAAGGAGTTATTATGAATCATTTTTCGAAGCAGGATATTATCAGGATGGTGAAGGAGGAAGATGTTGAGTTCATCAGACTTCAATTTACAGATATTTTTGGCAGTCTTAAGAATGTAGCGGTTACCACCAGTCAACTGGATAAGGTATTGGATAATAAATGTATGTTTGACGGCTCCTCTATTGAGGGATTTGTGAGAATAGAAGAATCAGATATGTACCTTTATCCCGATCTTGATACCTTTGAGATATTTCCCTGGAGACCGCAGCAGGGGAAGGTAGCCAGATTCATCTGTGATGTATACAGGCCTGATGGGACACCTTTTGAAGGGGACCCGAGATTTATCTTAAAAAAGGTTGTGGAAGAAGCCAAAGAGCTGGGTTATACCTTCCATGTAGGCCCTGAATGTGAGTTCTTCCTGTTTAATACCTTAGACAATGGGGAACCCAGTGTGGATACCATGGAAAAGGGTGGCTATTTTGATGTAGGCCCTCTGGACAACGGAGAGAATGCAAGACGTGAGATGGTCTTGACCCTGGAAGACATGGGATTTACTATCGAAGCTTCCCATCACGAGGTTGCTCCTGCCCAGCATGAAATTGATTTTAAATATGAGCATGCATTAAAGACCGCGGACAATATTATGACCTTTAAATTAGTAGTCAGAACTGTTGCCAAGCGCCACGGACTTCATGCTACTTTTATGCCAAAGCCCAAATTTGGTGTAAACGGCTCCGGTATGCATATTAATATGTCCTTATCCAAAGACGGCAGAAATATCTTTGATGATGCAGAGGGCAAGCTGGGCCTTAGCCAGGAAGCCTATCATTTTATCGCAGGAATTATGAAGCACATGGAAGGTATGACAGCTATCACCAACCCCCTTGTTAATTCTTACAAGAGGCTTACCCCTGGCTATGAAGCTCCGGTATATATTGCCTGGAGTGCTACCAACAGGAGCCCGTTAATCAGGATACCTGCAGCCAGAGGTACCAATGCAAGAGTTGAGCTTAGATGCCCCGATTCTGCCGCCAATCCCTATCTTGCCCTGGCCGTATGCCTGGCAGCCGGTCTGGACGGTATTAAGAATAAAATAACTCCTCCGGAAAGTGTGGACCTGAATATATTTGAAATGAGTGAAGCCGATAAGAAGGCAATGAACATTAAGAGCCTTCCCTCCACTTTGAAAGAAGCGCTGGAAGCCTTACAGAAGGATGAGCTGATACAGTCAGTTCTTGGGGAACATACAACCAGAAAATATCTTGAAGCCAAATACCAGGAATGGAACCAGTATGTTATTCAGGTGTCCCAATGGGAAATCGATCAATACTTACACCGTATATAATATGATTTTAGTATGCCAGATGAGTGTGGAGGTGATCGAATGTGCCCAGTATTATAATAGCTTTTCCTAAAATAGAAGATGCAATCAACATAAAGAATGTTCTGGTGAGAAATGGATACGAAGTAAACGCAACCTGCACCACCGGGGCACAGGTTGTAACCATAGCAAATGAATTGGATGACGGGATTATAATATGCGGATATCGTTTTTCCGATATGCATTACAGTCAATTAAACGGTTACCTTCCCAAGGGATTTGAGATGCTTTTAATAGCCTCGGCGACTAAGCTGGAAGAATGTACTTACAATAACATTGTATGTCTCAGCATGCCGATTAAAATGGCAGATTTAATCAGCACCCTGCAAATGATGTATCTTAATATTTCAAGACGCCGGAAGAAGGAAAAAGATAGGCCAAAGCCCAGAACAGAAGAAGAGAAAGCAATAATCAACAAAGCCAAGCTGGTACTCATGGAACGTAACAATATGACAGAAGAAGAAGCACACCGTTATATTCAGAAGAACAGTATGGACAGCGGCACAAATATGGTAGAAATGGCGGAAATGATATTAAGCCTGATGTAATGCTTTTAGGTTTCTAATTAATTCCACTAGAATGGCAGCACTTGTTCCCGGAAGGTTAATTACACCAAACTAGCTTCAAGATTACTATTATGTAATGCTGTGAGCTTAGACACTGGTGTAATTTGA
>JAEXGM010000275.1 GCA_023450835.1 Bacillota bacterium
GCAAATGGAAACGATTATCTGAACGGACAGGTGATTGCTCTGGATGGAGCATGGATTTAGAAGATATATAGCTTTAAAATGTACAGCTTAGTTTCCCTATAATGCATCGGTTTTCAGACCGGCATTATAGGAAAGCTAAGCTGTATTTTTGTACCATATTATAATTAACTCGACAAATGGGGGCATTTTTCCTCTAGTGGATGAATTTTAGTTTCTATTCTTATGGATATTATGGCATTTTAATAATGTACTTCAATGTATCTAACTTAAATTGAAGATATATGAAATAAATAATATAACACTAAATATTTTTAACTCTGTATTAGCATACTACATAAGAGGAACCAACGAGGAGTGAATGTATGAAAAAAAAATTAATTCTAACTGCATTTATCTTAATTATAGTTGTTATCACAATAAGGACTTCCATTGTTAATACCATTGCAGAGCAAGTTGAAGAAGATCCACAGGCCATCTTATATCAGGATGTTATCCTTACTGCTCTTACCCCTACAATTGATAAGGCAATTGACAATTATTATAAAAATATTTTTACTGAGTCACCATTCTATGATAGTACATCAATAAAAATTTTAAATATTGAACGTCCGAATGGTGATCGGACTTCGTATTTTATTATCAAAATTGAAGTCAATCCATTTTTTGGACCGCATATAACGGTGGGTAAAGACAGAATTACAATCGAACTTTCATATCCTGGGCTTCAAGTAATAAAGAATTTCGAGCATGTAAAAAGCTATCAGTTACCAGAGCGTTATAATAATCTATATTTACAGTGAATTCCAAATTTTCATGCAATAAGATTGTATATAGCGGTATAGCTATATACAATCTTATTTTTTGGATAAGTTTATCTGTAGGTATTTAAGACATTTTTAGCTCCTGATTCTCAGTATCGCCATCAAGTTCTTTCATCACTATTTCACTATCATATAGCATTACATTCTCTTCAACCTTTTCTTCAGCAACCACGTCCTTAGCGCTGCTATTATTTCTGACTCATTGTTGTTCACAATCTGTTTACAGGCAATTTACACAGAGCAGAAAGAACTCATGCGCCTTGGAACCAGCGCATGAGTCTTTCTGCTCTGTGTAAATTGCCGTCCTACTGAGAAAGACCACCCTTATTTACGCTCAGAACATACTATAAATTAATCTCTCTATCTTGCCTCAAACAAGTATTCTCTTGCTTCAAAATGCTTTGTCCCGTCCATACTGTCATATTCCCTGTCCCCGATATAATAAAATCCCACCTTCTCCATAACCTTGCCCGAATTAGGATTCCCCTTCGCATGATAGGAATAGATATATCTTTGATGTAACTCTTTAACAGCGAACTCCAATATCCTTCCGGCCGCCTCCGTAGTGTATCCCTGGTGCCAGCAGTCCTTCATAATATTATAGCCCAGCTCATACATTCTTTTATAATCTTTAAAGAATATCCCTCCGCAGCCAATTAACCTGTGATCTGATTTTCTTTCAAATCCCCACTCGTAAATACCCTCCGCATCAATATTCTCCTCTGCTGTTATCAGCCATTGCCTGGTAACTTCCACATTCTCATGGGTACTCCAGCTCATGAATCTGGATACCTCCGGATCACTTCCCCAGTTGCGGTATGCCTCCTCTGCATCTGCCGCTCTTAAAGGCCTTAGAATCAGCCTGTCAGTCTCCAATACCGGTGTTCTCATATACCCTCCCCTTTCGCCGCCGCTAACAGCATATTGTTTCCTTTACTCTTTTCTTAATATATCCAGACTATGATTGGTAGCGCCTATTAAATCCTGCCTTTCACATATAGTCAGATGGTATCGTATGTACTGTTCATACAGGTCTTCCTCCATATTCTCTATAATATCCCTCATATAATTTGTTGCTCCGTCTGTTGCAATTAAATGAATCCTCATCACACCAAATCCTTCAGTAAAGCGTTTAATATCTTCCGTCCGTACAATCTCAAACAGATCCGCAGGCTTTGAAATGCAATGAAAATCTTCCGTCAGCATATTTTTATCCATACATTCCTGCAAATGATTTTCCATAAAACAATACTGCAGAATGGTAGCTTCATTCATGCAATAAGCCACCATGATATATCCCTTTGGCTTTGTTACCCGAATAGCTTCTGCCAGTGCTCTTCTCTTTTCCGCTTCGGTATAGAGGTGATACATCGGTCCAAGCACCAGGGTCATATCAAAGGTATCATCTTCAAAGGCTGACAAGTCCAGTACATTTCCCTGCCTTGGGGTAATTTGATACTCTGCTTTTATCTTTGACTTTAATATGCTGAGGTTATGCTCCACCAGTTCAACAGAATCTACCCTATACCCCTCCTGAGCCAGTGCTATGGAATATCTGCCGGTTCCGGCTCCCGCTTCCAATATCCTGCAGGATGCCTTTCCCTCCTCCGGCAGGAATTTATGAATGTATTTCATGGTGGTAATATACTCCACTCTCCCATACCGTTTAAGCAGCCTGCCCTCCTCATCATAATTATTATAGTACTCTTCCAGATAATTCATTGTATCCATATGTCTCTCTCCCTTCTTATAGAACATCAGTAAATGAATTCCGCACCGCACAGTAAAATCCTTACGGTTTTTTGTATGTATAGGTCTGCTTTCCATTACATACAAAAAGCCGGTATCTGTATAATTTCTATACAAATACCGGCTTATAAATATAGAATTTGTTCTGTCAAAGAAAGCCCCTAAGAACCTATCCCAGTATCTGTATATGGTTTTGCAGAAAAGCTCCAGCTTTCGCCGAAGGAAGGCATAAAAAAGTATCCGGCGTTATATTCATAACCCCAGCTCATGGCATATG
>JAEXGM010000283.1 GCA_023450835.1 Bacillota bacterium
TCTTCCCTGTATCTGCAGGGCAGAAAAGGACATTGTACGTTACAGCCCATGGTAATAACAATATCAACCTCAGGAATATCAGATAAAAGCTTCGAATACTGTGTCTCCTCCATATTTATTCCAAATAGCTGTTTCATTATATGAACAGCATCCTGATTAATCTGAGGTTTGGTTTCGGTACCGGCAGAATAACTTTCAAACACGTCTGCTGCAAGATATTTTCCCAGCGCTTCCGCTATTTGGCTGCGGCAGGAATTATGTACGCATATGAATGCAACCTTTGGCTTATTGTCCATTGTTCCCTCCCTTTGTAAACGGTACGCCATGATTATCAAAATATTTATTCTTTAGATAAAGTGAAAGCTGAACCAGCAGAATCATCACCGGAACTTCAATCAGAGGACCAATGACAGCGGCAAGTGCCTGGCCGGACCCAATTCCAAAAACCGCAACGGATACTGCTATTGCAAGTTCGAAGTTATTACTGGCCGCAGTAAATGACAGCGTTGCAGTCTGCTTATATGAAAATCCTCTCTTATAAGAGATGAAAAAACTGATAGCAAACATCAATATAAAGTATATTAAAAGCGGAATAGCTATTCTTACCACATCGAAAGGCAATCGTACAATTAGCTGCCCTTTTAGAATAAACATAATAATTATAGTATAAAGTAATGCCCCCAGAGCAAGCGGAGAAATCTTCGGAATAAAAGTATCATTCAGCCACTCTCTGCCCTTAATATGTATGATGGAAAAACGTGTTATAATCCCAGCGATAAAGGGAATTCCCAAATAAGTCAGCACACTTTTTGCTACTTCACCGACAGATATATGAATCGATTCTCCTGTCCAGGAAAGTTTCAGCATATGAGGGAAAATTGTGAGAAACAGCCAGATATACACTGAATAAAGCAGTATCTGAAAGAATGCATTAAGTGCAACCAGTGCGGCACAATATTCATTATCTCCCTTTGCAAGGGTATTCCAGATAATCACCATAGCTATACATCTTGCAAGTCCTATAATGATAATCCCCTCCGCATATTGCTGCTGGTCCGGTAAGAATATAAGGGCCAGCAAAAACATTAGAATCGGACCGATAATCCAGTTCTGCAGCAGAGAAAATCCAAATACCTGCTTATTATCCGCTGCTCTCCCAATTTCTTCGTATTTGACCTTTATCAGCGGCGGATACATCATTAAAATCAGACCTGCCGCTATGGGCCAGGAAGTAGCTCCTGTACTAAGGCTGTTTATCGTATCTGCCGCGCCGGGAAAAAAGTTGCCGATGCTGACTCCTGCTGCCATGGCAAGAAATATCCATACTGTCAGAAAACGATCTGAAAAAGACAGCTTACTGCCTGTTCGTTCCATAATTTTAAACCTCCTCTATTTTAAATATTATATATCTTCCCTTATCTAATGTCGGGATGATTACATGATTTCACTCTGCTTTTCCAGAGTATTGTCCTTGAATAAAATTGCCTGATGTCTTCACATCAAAAAAATTCGATATGTTTTACTTAAGAAAAACCACCTCCTTGATGGTCCTCTTAATCGCAGCATCTGTCAGGCTGCTGTTTTGCATAAGGGGTGGTTAGTTTTATCAAAAGTTCTTCTGCATATCTACCTCCAGATTCACTTAAACGGTAATGTGTCCATTTACCTTCCTGTCTGCTGTCTACTATACCGGATTCACAGAGGATCTTCATATGGTAGGATAAAGAGGATTGGCCAATATCCATCTGTTCAATTAAAACACAGGCACACTTTTCACCGCTGCGTAAAAGCTCCAGAATCGCAAGGCGCTTTTCATCACAGAATGCCTTAAATACCCTGGCATTCTTCAAATGTTCGCTTTCTATATTCATCACCTCAAATCAAATATTTTTGATATGAACATTATATTGTTATTACTGCTGACTGTCAATCTTAAATGTAAATATATTGGGCTATTCCACTTTTCTCTTAAAAACAAATGCCATTATTGAACCATGAGCACCTATGCACTGAAAATTAACCAATTCCCAGCCTTCCTTTCCGGCGGCATCCAGGATTTTATCACTTTTCTCCTTTAATGATTTTTTAGTATCCCAGATAGAATTAAAAGTTTCTGTTTTATATTCCCACATATATCCTCCTCGTATTTCAATTCTTGCAGGTTTTTAGTTCATTACAGACTGCACTTTCTTATATAATAATCTTACGAACCTATTGATTTATAACGGCTTAAGCCAAATCGGAAGAACCCATAGCTGGGAATTAAAAAAAGTAATGCTGCCACCGGCAAAAACATGAAAAGTACATTTTGCTCTTTGTCCAGTAAATACAATAATGGGTAATACTGAATCAAGGCCAGCGGTATCACAAATGTGAGAAATTTCAGGACACCATTCCCATATGCAGAAAAAGGGAATCTGCCGAATTGCCGTGCGCCATAGGTAAAAATATTCATAAACTCCATTCCTTCAATTGTAAAAAATGAACACGCCGCATTTATAAGGAATAATCCAAAGAACAGAGCACTTCCGCAAAGTATCATAAGGCAGAAGGTCACAATCTTTTGCCAGGTCCACATAATACCGCTGATAGGAATTGCATAGCATAGCACGATTATGGCCTGTATCAGTAAGCCAAGTCTAGTAAAGTCCATATTGGGCGTCAGAATCTGTAATATGATATTTCTTGGTCTGACGAGAGCGCGGTCGAATTCACCATTCCCCAGCAACCGCGGAAAAACAGCAAACCCGCCTCCAAACATCTCTCCCAGTGAAAAAGCCATCATAATAATCGCAAAGCACAGGAACACCTGCCGATTAGTAAAACCGTCCACACCACTAACTCTGGAAAAGATAAAATATAAACCAAAGAAGGCTGTAAATGCCGTGATGAACTGTCCAAATATAGTTAAAAGGAATGAAACCTTATACTGCATCTGGCTTTTTAAGTTCATACTTATAAAATTTAAGTATAGCCTCATGTTAATCACCATACCCTTTCTTTGCAGGAATATACCTCTCAATGCCATTCTCAATTTTTCCTGCTATCCGCCTTGTACCACTACTTTTTTTAAAGCATTACCCATTGTAAGCCGACCGATAAGAAACAATGCCCCAAGCCAAAACATCTGAAAAGCAATCCCCTTTAAAGCCTCTACTCCAATAATACTTTCATTGTATATAAGGAGCGGTGTATTTTGCATTGCTGCAAAAGGAAGTAATTTAACGACAGCAAGCACTGATGGCGGAAAAAACGGCAATGGTATTATCCCTCCCGATAAAAATGCCGTCAAAGCAGTTACTATTATCCTAACACCTCTTTGAGACAGGATATAGAACAGAGAAATATACATTAGCATGGCAAATGCTACCACTACGCACAGGGCTAGAATCATGGATATTAAAAACAAGAGAAACTGTCCGCTGGCAAGGGGCAGGGACATTCTATAAGGCTCTGGTATCATTAATGCCACCAGCAGCACAGGCAGGCAGTTTACTACTGTAAATGCTACACGGTTAGCAGCCGACTGACAGAACCAGCGGCCATATAAATCCATTGGCCGGACGAGCTCATAGGCAATAGAACCATCTCCAATTGCCGAGTAGATTTCGCCATCTTGGAATACCACCGAGAACAGTACTATAAACGTTTGCTGCATCCATATGTAAGAAACCGTCTGAGAGAGGTCCATGGGGAAAGCAGTCTGACCGGTGCGGTAAAGCATCGAGTACGCCAATATTTCCATAATACCCCATCCAAATCTTGTTATAATTGCTCCTAAGGTAACAGCGCGGTATTGAAGACTATTAACAAACCGTATTCGGAACACTGACATATACATCTTCATGTATGATACTCCTTGTAAACCTTAATAATCTTTGAAATTTATTTGCATTGCTTCAAATGAGGTCAATCTGTCAACATCATCACAAGTTCAGGTTCATACACCTCCGAATCCTTATATTATACCCCAGTTTTATCCAGATTTCCAGATGTCTTTCAGTTAAATGCAGCTTTCCAATGGTTTTATTCCATCGTTCTCTGGCAATATACCAATCTTCATAGAAAAAGCAGTTACCCTGAGGATAGCTGCTGGCTAATCAATTCATGATTCAACATAAGTAACTTTTATAATGACTTCAAAGCAGTAAATTCTCTTAAATATGCTCCTCTTTTCTCTTCATAGGCAGACGCATAGTCCTGATGACGCGAAAATATCTCCCGTGCCGTATCAAAATTCACCCATTCTGCTACCAGATTTCTTTCTGCTTCCAATTCTGTTAAGTTTGTTGAAGCAGTTCCTATAATCTCGCAAATATAGTAATAGCTTATGTACTTATATTCTTCATAATATTCGTTAAGCTGAAGATATGCGCCTTCCTGACAGACTTTAACAACATAACCGGTCTCCTCTTGCAATTCTCTAACACAGCACTCCTCTAAGGTTTCCCCCTCTTCCTGTCCTCCGCCCGGAATCATAAAAAAGTCGTTTTTTAATTCATGTACTAAGAGAATCCCGGAATCTTTCATTACAATGCCGCGGCAGCCTATTCTTTCTTTTGAATAAGCTGCAAACTTATTTGCACCTGATATTTCTATTGTATTCATAACAATTTACTCCTTTACATTCCGGTTTTAAGAACATAGAAAACTATAAAGGCAGACAGAACTTATAGTGGCTGTTTACCATTTCCTGTGCCAGATAAAATTTATGACTGGGTACCCTTTTTTGATTACAGCACACTTCTAATTGTACACAGCCGTTTTCAATGCTCACCTCTTTTGCTTTTTCAAACAGGCGCTTTCCAATTCCCTGCTGCCTTACCGTTTCACCAACGATGAACTCTTGTATTTCTGCAATATTAGCAGTATGGTGCAATAATTTTTGTATATGGACACTGATAAATCCTAATACTTTATCCTCCTTCTCATAAATAAAATAAAAGACGAAAGGATTAACCAGGTTAGCATTATAAATATCCGAAAAAGATTCGGCATCAATTTCTGCTGCCTCCAACACTGTGATTAATTTGTATATTGATTCTTTATCGGTTAGTGCGGCTTCTCGTATACGTTCCATTGCTTCAAGAACCTCCTATGCTATCCTATATTTATATGCTTTAAATTGAATGCCTATTTATAAACAAGTTGATTTTATACTTTCATCAGTTGATAGATAAAAAATCCTATCGGTCCAAAAATTAGAATCATGAAGACAGGCAGAAATAGCACCGGCATATTTTCCACCGAAGTTGAGTGATAAGTTAAATAGGAAAAAACCAAAACTACACACAACTTTAAGGTCCCCAGCATGTTTTTTAAAATTCTATATACTTTCTCTCTGTTTTGCGGTGTTACTTGTACGCCCGTATTCCACATCCCCGGAAACATTTCTACAACGGATATTAAAATAAAAAATATCCAGTCAGCAGCCAGAAGTACTTTTAATGAACTCTTATCAGAGAATTTATCAATTTCCCCTGCAAAATTATAATGCCCAGGTATTTTTGCAGGAATCTTATCCCATGCTATTATCAAAAAAATCGATATCCCTATCAGACAGAGTAAACTTAGTAGGTTTATGATGTAGTCATATTTATTTCTGACAATTTTCATATATGTCCTTTCTTGCTGCAAAGAGCCAGGCCGCTGTGACAATCCTATGCATCCGTAACTCTAAATTCTTAATGAATTAGTTCTCTCGCTGCCTCCAGCTCTGCAGTTCAATGATATTTCCTTCCGGATCTTTTGCATAAACGAATACTGCTTCTATACCATCGGGATATTCTGCTGTAACCAGCTCCCCAACCCTATCTCCGCCTGCACTTATAATATCAGCTAAGGCTGCTTTAACATCATCCACTTCAAAAGCAATGTGGGCAATACCTGGGCGGTTAACTTCCGCAGGGACATTTTCTTTTAATGCATCATAAGAAAATATCTCAAGTGTCGGATGATCTTCTCCGTATCCAGGCAATAACAGATGCTCTCCGATGATATGTGCTTTTTCTAAACCGGTCAGTCTGTCCAGCCATTCCCCGCTGAGATTACGTGTTTCATTGATACTTTTGCAATGCAGGACTGATTTATAGAAAGCTATCAGCTTCTCTGCATCCCTGGCTATAATATTGGTATGTACATAACGAAACATTTAAGCGATCCCCTTCCATTACTCTATGTATTAATTTCAAGTGAATACATCAATTCTTCTCTTTCTTCATCAGAAGCTTTATTCCTGCGGCCATTTGTTTTGCTTTCCAATAACATGCCCAGTTTCTCCATAACTCTATAGGAGGCAGCATTTTCGCTGTCACAGTGTGCAATAAATTTTTTGATGTTCAATTCATGTATCCCAAAGTCTATGATTTCTTTTGCTGCTTCAAAAACATATCCCTTCCCCCAGTATTCCTTGCTTAATATCCAGCCAAGCTCACCCTCTGCATTTTCTTCATTTACATAAATACTGATAGCACCGATATGCTGATTATCCAGCAAAATAGCGTATTCATAAAATTCCGGATTGGGTTTTTGCCATTCTTCGTATGCCTTTTCCAAGAAGTTCCTGGTCTCATTTATATCGGTATTGGGTAAGTGCATCATATATTTCGTGTTCTCTAAATCACTTGAATATTTATGTGCAGAGATAAGATATTGAGGTCCTAGTGGAACTAATAGTAATCTTTGTGTATATCTCTTCATCGGCTATCTCCTTTACAAATAGAAATTTACCACTACGCCTGTTTTAGTGCCTTAATCAGTAACATCATCGGGCGGCGCATTTCATCTGGCATGCCCGGAATATCCATTATGTCGGCACTGGGTACCGCTTCTTCAACAACTTCCAGACGAAACCCGGCATTTATGAGTCCCATCAGGATCTGAGTCAATGTGTGATGCTGTTTCGTGATATTCTGTCCAAGGAAATGGGTCTCCCGCTCTCCGGGATAGAAGTAATCATCTACAGGCCAATATTGGGGCCTGCCACTCGAATCATAGATCCAGTCCTGCCTCACACCCGATGTAAAAACAGGATGTTCAATGTTGAGCAGAAAAATGCCCTCTTTTTTTAACGTACAATATATCTTTTTAAAAATTGTGTCAATATCTGCAATATAATGAAGCACCAGATTTGAAATCACACAGTCGTAGGAATCGGCAGGATAATCAAAATCATCCAATCCACAGACCCGATAAGTAATTTGAGGAGCATTGTTTTTTTCCTTTGCCTCCTGTATCATTTTTTTGCTCAAGTCGATGCCCAATACCTGCCTGGCACCACATTCCACCGCATATTTACAGTGCCAGCCGTAACCGCATCCCAAATCGAGTACGTTTTTTCCGCTTAGATTCGGAAACATTACTTTGAACTGGTGCCATTCGCCCGCCCCTGATAAGCCCTGCTGACTTCGTGACATTTTCGCATACTCATCAAAAAAATGTTTATCATCATAAATGTTACTCATATATTCCTCCATAAATTCCCATCTATTCCATTAGTATTTTATTAAAGCTTTCCTTCATCTATCTGCCCTTCAATGCGGCCATTTTGTGATGCAGCTTTTTCGCTACCTCCAATAATAATCAGCTCAAGCCCCGATAAAAAAATCTCGTCATCTGTACCGCCAAGCTTTGCAGCTTCCATAAGTGCGCTGCCAATTGCATGTCTGGGGGAAGAAACCGGGCGGCCCACCTTGTCGGCCTGTTCCTCAATCACATAGCCGAAAGTATAGCGAATCACGGTAGTAATAATATTTCTCGCGGTCTGCATATCCATACCCGCGCTTTTAAGAGATAAAAGAGAATACTCCATAAATTTTGCTAAAGTTACAGCGGGAAAAAGGTGCGCACCTGCCACTACCCGTCCTCCGTCAGGGTAGGAAAGCATGGCTTTGCGAAAAAGCGAGAGATTTAAGACCAGCCAGTCCTGCCATGACTGCTTCTCTTCTCTGAGACCGAAATCACCCATTTCTTTACGCAAAATATATTCAGCCATATAATCCACAAGCTCGGCTTTGCTTTTGAAATGCCAGTAAATAGCCGGAGCTTTTACATTGAGCTTTTTGGCAATATCACGCATGGACAATTCGTTGTATCCTTTTTCACTTAATAATTCAAGCGCAGTCTCAATAATCTCCTGCTGTTTACCGCTTAATTCCCATTCGTTTTCCATGATTTAGCCCTCCCGTATTCGTTTCAGGTTTTCTAAAGTATAACACAAATAAGCCCAACTTAACAGTGTTAAATTATTTTTCAAACTCTCTTGACACCGTTCCTTAACAGTGTTAAGCTATCAGCATAATTTAACACTGTTAAGGAGGAGTCCCTATGCTTAGAATTTTTAAACGGCTGCCACCGCTTCAGACCACAGCGGCCATTCTGTTTTTGCTGGTACAGATAGCCGCGACACTTTACCTGCCATATATTACCCGGGACATTGTGAACTATGGGATTATGACAGGGGATGTGCCTTATGTATGGCAAAAAGGCCTGTTCATGCTGCTGATATCGGTCTGCGGAATGTTTGGAGCTGTGTTCAATACGCTGATATTTTCAAATCTATCCTATAAGCTGGGCGGGCAGCTGCGCTCTGAGATATATGGCAAAGCAATGAGTTTCGGCAAATACGAATTTGATAAAATCGGAACCTCATCACTGATTACCCGCAATACCAATGATGTTGCACAAGTACAGATGCTTGTGGAGATGGCTCTGAAATTTTTGCTCATGGCACCTATTATGTTCGCCGGCGGTATTTTTATGACATATCTGATTAACCCGACATTGGCATCCGTGTTCATTGCGACAATACCACTGCTGATTATTGCTTACTATATCATCTACCGCTTCGCGAATCCACTTTACGGTAAGATGCAAAGGGCTCTGGATAAGCTGAACCTCTATTTCAGAGAGGGATTGACGGGTGCCCGCGTGATTCGGGCGTTTGGCAAAGAAAGTGAGGAATACGACAGGTACAAAGCCGTAAACCGAGAATATACCAACGCAGCAGTAACGGCGGGAACTATTATGTGCTTCTTTGTGCCGCTCATCACATTGCTTATTAACCTTGCAACCTTAGTAATTACCTGGCTTGCCGGAAAGGGCGTGGCAAATGGCACCATGCAAGTCGGCGATATTATGGCTTGCATCAGCTACGCCGCACAAATCCTGGGTGGTGTTGCAATGGTGACTTCGATTATGACTTCTATTCCCCGTGGCCAGACTTCAGCCAAACGAATCTATGAGGTTTTGGATATGCCTCTGAGCATTACCTCTCCAGAAGTGGAGATTGACTCAGCGGATACAAGTCTTGTCTTTGAACATGTTGATTTCAGATATCAGGGTGCAAACCGAAAAACGCTGCAAGACATCAGTTTTTCGGTAAAGAAAGGTCAGACACTGGCCATCATCGGAAGCACAGGCGACGGCAAAACTTCGCTTATCAATCTAATTCCCCGTATGTATGATGCGGAAAGCGGTTCCGTCCTGATTGGCGGCACCGATGTCCGTAAATTCAGCGAAGAAACGCTTCACTCCCTTGTAAGTGTCGCATCACAAAAGTCCACTCTGTTTTTCGGCACAATCCGTTCCAATATGCTGATTGCAAAGCCCGGCGCCACTGATACTGAAATATGGAAAGCCCTCGATATGGCGCAGGCATCAGAGTTTGTACGCTCCCTTGAGAAAGGTCTTGAAAGTACCGTTGAGAAAGGGGGCGGCAACTTTTCAGGCGGGCAAAAGCAGCGGCTGTGCATTGCAAGGGCTTTGCTCAAACAGGCGGCCATCTATGTGTTTGATGATTCCTTCTCGGCCCTTGACTTCAAGACTGACCGAAGCATCCGAACAGCCTTTAAAGGGAATCTCAAAAATGCCATTACCGTCATCGTTGCACAACGCATCAGCACGGTGATGGATGCAGATATAATAGCAGTTTTGGATAATGGAAAACTAGCCGGTCTCGGCGTACACGATGAACTAAAAGAACAAAATGCGGTCTACAGGGAAATTATTTCATCACAATTCTATCAGGAGGAGATGGCGGTATGAAAGGTCAAAATCAAATCGGAGCAATAGCTCAAAAACCTCAAAATATGAAAGGAACCCTATTGCGTTTGCTGAATTACATGAAAAAAAGCACACCGCTTATTGTCTTAACCGTGTTGGTGGCAATTGCCGGAACGGTGATGCAGGTGTGGAGCCCCAAAATGCTTGGCTCGGCGACCACGGTCATCTTTAACGGAATAAAAAGCGGTACAGGAATTGATTTTGCCGCATTCGGCAGGATTCTGCTTGGGGTAGCCTGCTTGTATGCCGGCATTTGCCTGGCTGACTTTCTCGGTCAACGATTTATGGTCCTGACCGCGCAAAAGACCACCTATGCAATGCGCAACGAGTTAAAGGCCAAAATGGAAAAGGTACCCGTGTCTTATTTCGACAAGCACCCAAGTGGTGAACTGATGTCCGTAGCTGTCAACGACATTGACAACATCATCACCAATTTGCAGCAAAGCCTTACAACCCTTATCACAAGTGTTGTACTTGTGATTGGGATGCCGGTTATGATGCTCACCATCAGTCCCCCGCTGACCCTGATTGCCTGTATTGCCATTCCTGGCAGCCTTCTGATTATAAAGCTCATTACCCCGCTGACCAGGAAGAACACGAAAGCCTATTTCAAATCTCTCGGACAGTTAAACACGCAGATTGAGGAAAGCTACCAGGGCTTTGAGGTGTTAAAAAACTTTAACAGAGGAAAGCAGGCTGTCGAAGATTTTGAGAAAATCAACGCCAGTATGATTGGCACAGGCTGGCGGGCACGATTTTTCGGCGGTCTTACCATGCCGAGTATGCTTCTTCTGCAAAATATAATCTATATCGCCATCGCGGTGGCCGGCGCAGTCAGGGTTGTCGCCGGTAAAATTCCCATTGGCAATATGCAGGCGTTTTTGCAGTACTCCGCCCAATTTTCAAAGCCTTTCTCACAAATAGGGCAATCGTGGAGTAACATCCTTTCCCTCGTGGCTTCGGCGGAAAGAGTATTTAATATGCTTGATGCCAGAGAAATGGAAGAATACAAAAATCAGTTTCCCAATCATTTCGGCGAGACGGCGAAAGTGGTCTTTGACCATGTAAAGTTTGGCTATAGTACAGAACCGCTGATGAAAGACTTTAACATGAGCGTCCGGGACGGAGAGATGACGGCAATCGTCGGACATACGGGAGCGGGAAAAACAACGCTTATCAATCTGCTGGAACGGTTTTATGAAATTGGGGACGGAAGTATCCGCATTGACGGCGAGGATATTCGCAACATTCCCCGTGAAGCATTGCGTAAACGGATCGGTATGGTGCTGCAGGACACCTGGCTGTTCTCCGGTACGATTTTTGATAACATCAGGTACGGCAATCCAAAGGCCACCGACGAGCAAATCTATGCTGCCGCCAAAGCGGCCTTCGCGGACGATTTCATCCAGAAGCTGCCTGACGGATACCATACCGTACTTGGGGAAGACGCAGGAAATATTTCACAGGGGCAGCGCCAGCTTATCACTATAGCAAGGGCCTTTGTATCAAATCCGGAAATCCTGATACTTGACGAGGCAACCTCTAACGTTGACAGCCGCACTGAGCTTGTCATTCAAAGCGCCATGAAGCGCCTCCTGAAAGGACGCACCAGCTTTGTTGTGGCCCATAGGCTGTCCACCATCTACGACGCCGACCGCATTATTGTCATGGAGCAGGGCGATGTTGCAGAAACCGGTACCCATAAAGAACTCCTGGAAAAAGACGGAGTATATGCTGATATTTATAACAGCCAGTTTGCGGTAGATGTAGCTTAATGGAATACAGCAGATATTTTGCTATAAGAATAAATTTGAAAAGGAGTATTTCCCATGATAGAAAACAAGATTACTTTTATCACCAATGCAAAAATTTTTGATGGAGTAACTGTAATTGACAGGCACTCTGTTACGATTAAGGGAGAAAAGATTATCAATATTGACGGACCGGCTCCTGACGGCGCGGAAATCATCAACGGGTCAGGCTGCACTTTACTGCCCGGCCTCATAGACTCCCATGTGCATACGGATATGGACGGACTGCATGATGCGCTGAAATTCGGCATTACCACAGAACTTGAGATGATGGGACACTGGTCAAAGCGGAAACGCCGGCAAATTGCTGAGCGCAAAGATATTGCCGACCTGCGTTCCCCCGGAATGGGTATTACTCCTCCGGGCGGTCATCCGACAGAATATATGGCTGGTAACAGCAATCCCTTTATGAAATTCCTGATGAAATTTTATAAATTCCCCTATGTAAACAGTCCCGAGGAAGCGGTAACCTTCGTGGATAAGCAAGTCGCGCAAGGCGCGGATTACATCAAAATATTCATTGAGGACGGGACATTGGTCGGTATGCCTCAAATGCCGACAACACCCATCCCAACCATTCGCGCAGCGGTAGAAAGAGCCCATCATCACGGCAAGCTGGCCATTGTTCATATTACAACAATTGACGGGGCAAAACAGGCCATTGAGGCGGGTGTTGACGGGTTGGCACATATGTTCTTTGACCGTCCCCACACCCCAGAAATTATCGATACAATAAAGAAATCCGGCGTATTTGTTATCGCCACAATGGTGGTAGGCTCCACAGCTTTTGGCAATGACGCCGCATGGCTGGCAAAGGATGAAAGGGTAAAATCCCGCCTTGACAAAAAGTGGCTGGAGAACCTGAGCCGCAGTATGAATTGCTATCCCCAGGGGAATATGGACTATGCTCTTGCAAGCTTAAAGGCGCTGCATGAAGCGGGCGTAGAGATTCTGGCAGGGTGTGACGTATCTGAGCCGAACCCTGCCCTCGGCGGTCTTGCTCATGGTGCAAGCCTGCACCACGAACTGCAATTATTGGTCAAGGCAGGTTTAACCCCCATTGAAGCGCTAAGAGCTGCCACTTCCGTTCCCGCAGGGCGCTTTGGGCTTACTGACCGCGGTCGAATCGTAAATGGTGCTCGTGCCGACCTGCTATTGGTTAAGGGTGACCCCACAATAAATATCTCCGACACCTTATCAATTAAGGATGTTTGGCGTCAAGGCGTTAGATTGTAAACACCTTTTCCTTTTAAAAAATATTTCTGACCCAATAATCAATTCTTTAATAGCAATTTGGGGGCCGCCTCCAACAACGAAAGCCCTAAGGTATTTCATTCCATTGTTTTGGTGTTATTTCGGTTTCTTCATACTCATCCTACGAAGGAATGACGCTGTGAAATATATCTGCGACCCCAAATTATATAAAATGTCATCCTGTAACAAAAGCGAATTCATGAACCAAAAATCTCTTTAAATTCACTTGGCTTTATTGAACCGTAAATTGGTAATCGGTATTATAGGTGCGAACATATAATACGGAAGTTTTTTCTATAAGATACTCGGGAGCAGTCTTTAAAAGAATCTTATCAAGAACCTTGCCGGTATATCGATTGATTTGATATAGATAGTCAGGCTCTGCCGTAAAACCATACCCGCTTATAATAACATCGTCAATAATTAAAAAGTTTACGGAATTGCAGACCAAGGCATCAGACCGCCATAGAATACTCCTATCCTCTAAATTAATAGCAGTTATATATGCGTTCATGTTATTTGAACTTTCTGCATAGGTATTATGGCTATGGGAGACATATAAAATATCATCCTTTATAGCTGCCCATTTAATTTTCTGCTGTACAAAATCATAATCCTCTTCCTTGTATTCCGGAGACTCTATATAATTTGAGAAATCCAGGGAATATAATAGATTGTTCGAGGCTGCGTCATAAATATTTAAAATATTATCCGCTTCTTCGATTTCATATAAATAATTGCCGTCTTCGAAGACTGTGGGAGTTGTATCTGCTCCCTCTGATGAACTTTCAGCATTTTCTTTGCCTGAAGTTAATGATAAATGATTATTTGCAAACCAATCCTTTATATCCGTTATCTTATTTGGCTCACTTGAGATCATCTTTAACTTAATCGGGGATATTTCTTTTATGATTGCATTGTCAGCTATATAATAAGAAAAAGGTGGTGCAGGCATAAGAATAGGGCCATTATCAACTTCAGATTTATCCTCACTCTCAGGGCTTGGCGTAATAATAGGCGTACTTGTTGCATCCGGTATTTCAGATGGCTCCCCGGAAACTTCTGATATGTTCTCAGTCTGCGGTATATTTGTTACGTTTGCTATCACTTTTTTGGTTGCTGTTTCCTTTTGACAAGCACCTAGTATCGTTATTAAACAGAAAATAAAAATTAGTAACATGTGCTTTTGCTTCATCATATTTTACACCTCCATATTGTCAGACGTTTACTTGCATCATAATTAAATAAGCTTTTATTCTTTCGATGTGCTTCCCTCTATTTCACAAAATTGTTTGTCACAATACCTATTAATCTTCTACACACTTATATACCAAAATACTCCGTATTTATCAATTACATTTGCACAACAGCTGCTCCAAGGCAGAGGGCCTAATGGAAGCAGAATATTTCCGCCCTCTGTCAAAATATCATATGCTTTCTTAACCGCAGCTTCATTTTCCAAATTAACACCGAAATTCATCGTCGGATAGTCATTAGGGGAATATTTTCTCATATTTTCACTACCAACATCACTGCCTGATTCACTTAATGCCATCAGTAATTGACCATCCAGATATAATTCGGCGTGCATGTAGGAGCCATCGTCATTCTATACACTATATCCCAATACAGCTCCAAAAGCTTTTTGGTAAAAAGAAACCGCCTCTACACTTCCCTTTATGTAAGCTTGTAATCCAATCTTCATAGGATTCTCCTTTCATTTCCCAGGTATATCCCTCTACTCAGAAACTTCCATCTCAAATAGTGCCATATTTTTTCCATTGTTACATTCAACTATTTTTATCATCTTAAAACCGGCATCCGTATATATCTGCTTTACAACTTCCCTGCTATTGCCGGTATCCAGACGAATATACCTGACTCCTTCGTCAATACACACTTTCTTTATATACTCCACTACCTGTTTTGTCATTCCCTGATGGGCAAATTTTCTTCTAACACAAAACTTATGCAGATAAGCCGCCTCATTTTCCATGGCATCGGGCCACCAGAGGGAGTCACGCCATTGCAAAATAAAACTGCATGCATTTTCTCCCTCAATACTGCCGACACAGAAATACTCTTCTTTTGCCTCATCCGTTACCAGCTCTTCCGGTGTAAGACATTCATCCGGCCACACATCAAATCCTTTGCTTCGCCCCCAGCCGGCAACTTCCTTCATTATCGATATGGCAGTATCGACTTCTCCATTTTTAATCTCTAATTTATACATTTACTCTCCGATAGTTTTATTTTTTCACGACCCTTGCAATAATTACTTCTTTTCAATTTAATTATATCCCAATTTTGTCCATATTTCCAGCTATCTTTCCAGGATAGTACTCTTGTTTCTTCTTCCTGCAATACTATAAAAACTCCTATAACTATTCCGGTTATAGGAGTTGATTCTAATGTATTTAGTTTTAAACTTGCTGCAAGCAGACATAGTTATGAATGTTTTAAATTAACGGCCGGCAATTGTTTACCCATGTAATCCTCTGGACTGCCTATCCATATCTTCCACTACAATATCATAAATTTCACCTAATGATGAACAATACTCCAATACTTGCCAAGGCTCATTTGTATGGTAATGAATCTTAATTAACTCCTCATCTCCAACTGCTAACAAACAATCCCCTTTAAAATTATTTGTAAAATAATCATTTATAGCATCTTCATCTAAATCTTTTCCTTCAATAAGAAGCTGTGTATCATATTTATATTCTAACATTTCCTTCACCTTTCCTTTCTTGTCTTTGATTATCTCATACATCATCAGCTATTGACAACTCATTTTCTGCTAAATGAGATTTATTTTCAAAATTTAGTATTTGGTTAAATAGTGCCGTATAAAGAATACGGGCCATTCTTTGCATTACCTTCGTATGGAATTTCATGAAATGCAATATCTGACATTGCACAGCCGATTAATTTTTTTGTTAGCTCCGCCACATCCTCCCGGCCTAAAGCTTCATCGATATCCACCCATATGGCTTCGCTGTTTTCTTTTCCATCAGACATGGCTTCTCCGCTGATATAATTTGCGGTAAATGCAACATACCAATCATGATTATTAAATCTTATACCAACAACTCTGTCCGGCTCAACAACTACCTTGGTTTCCTCATATACTTCTCTTCTGACTGCCTCTTGAGGTGTTTCATTCAGATTCACATAGCCCCCCGGAATAATTAATTTCCCCTTGCCGCTTCCATATGTATGCCTTACCAGAAGTACTTTATTCTCCTTAAATACTATTCCGGTGACAGATTGATACCAGTTCGTATTATCTTGATTATCCATAATGTATTCCTTCCCTAATTCAATTTCTACTAATTCGATAGGTTATCCAGTACACAAGCGTACAATAGACAGGTACAATTACTATGAATTCAACTATATTTATAACCGTAAAATTTCTAATATTCGAAACCTCTCCATACTCCAGTAAATAGCCTAAGCTCATACCTACCACAGTAAAAACAAGACAAATTAATAATACCCAATGGCTCTTATTCTTTTCAAATAGGGGAGTAAAACATATACAATAACGCCGTAGCTCATTATTAGAATTATTAAAAGCTGTAGTTTCTGAAAATCCAATGGGAACAAGTCATTGTAAAGGGGAAATTCAAAACATCCATTAAAAGCAATGTACCCCAGTAAAACAGCAAATACAATATTCTTATGTTTACTTAATTTTTTACGCAGCTCATCCATTTGTTCACCTCATGGTATACAATAAATTCATTTTGTTTCC
>JAEXGM010000284.1 GCA_023450835.1 Bacillota bacterium
CTGCCAGCTCTATAATCAAGTTCAAAATATCTTTTACATCCTGTCTTTCTGCGTCCCTTACCTGAAAATGACCGTCTTTTATCATTGGTATCCCTGCTTTCTGTAATATTATAAGATTTCTCTTTGGATTTTTGTTATCTCACCCTCGGTGTTGCTTTCGATAAAGGAAAGGATATTGTCTAATATACTGTCTATCTGCCTGGTATCATCCGCCACACAGGCTATGCCGAAGACAGCCGTCTGATGAGTATCCTGCTCTTCCACTTCCGCCACGGATACATTGAATTGATTCCGAAGCTTGGCACAAAGGCTCTTTACCACCATACGCTTCTCTTTTAAGGAATGAACCCAGGGTATATACAGCCAAAGCTCTAAAGTTCCTATTCTCATAGTTTAATTCTCCGTAACCTTCTTTCCCACAGACGCTGCATACACGGTAAATTCACTGTCTTCTTCCGAAGAATATGCATTGGATAGACCAATTAAGCTGTCTGTCAGCTGCTGGTCATAGGCTCCGATTGCGCAGACACCGCAGCCTATGGCTTCGCCTGCCAGGTAAAGGTTCTGGCAGATATGTCCTGCATCCAACAAGGCATACTTTTGAGCATCTACGGAATAACGCCACTCACTGCGGTAGGGAACTACGCTCCATACGAAGCTCACCGGTGCGCCTCCCGCAAAGCTTTGCCCTAAGAATGCTTTTGTCACTTTATTTTCCTGGTCGGCATCTTCTCTGATTAACTCCAGTTCATGGGTCAAAGGCAGATAGTGATACATTCCCTGTTTTAGCCCTTCTACTTTATTTACAAACAAATATGTCTCAAAGGGATGTCTGGCTCCCGCAGAAGGCACTGTACGAAGTGTTGCCTTTCTGTTATTACCGATTACCCTCTTAACGCCCTGGGTGGCCCAGAGCAGGAAGGACAGCTCTGTTAAGGTCAAGGCGTCCTCTGCATATTTTCTCTTACTGTTTCTGTTATTTAATATGGTTAAAAAATTGTTGTCTGTCAGGACATCCTCAAATTCTTTGGAAAGCTTTACTATGTTATCCGTAGATTTTTCATTTGACAGTGACGGCTGGGGTACTCCCTTTGCCTCATCACTTTCCACATCAAAATCAGATGCTTTCATGATTTCCCTTCCCTGAATTATTTTCTGTTTATAGTTATCTTCCATAGGTATTCTCCTTCCAGACCGGCACTTCTTTTGTGCCGTACTGTCTTTATATTATGAGTATCTGGTGGTTTCTTATACTTGGTCTCAGCCGTATGCTTCTATCTATATGCATCTGTATACATACAAAATCAAGAAGCCCGCTGCAAATGTAGATATACTTATCCTTATCAGTTAACCCGTAAGTAAAACAAATCTTATTCCATAGAGTTTCCGCTTACAACTGTCCCTTTACTACTTTAATTTCTTCTGCAGAAATTCACATAATGCCTCTACGCTTGCTGGAGTTGTGGCCCAGGAGGTTACAAAACGGATGGCACTCCGTCCATTTCCCATGTTCTTTTGAATGGAAAATACGAATTCTTCCTTCAGTTCTTCCAGGAATTCCTCCGGAAGGATGGGAAATAGCTGATTGCTGGCAGGTGGTGTAAGGAATTCCACTCCCAGCTGCTTTAGGGCATTGCTTATCTTTTCTGCCATCTCATTGGCATGCTCTCCTAACTCAAAGAACAGATTATCCTGAAAGAGTGCTTCAAATTGTATCCCTGCTACAAAGCCCTTTGCCATTAAGGCTCCTCTTTGTTTTATCAGGTAACGGAAGTTGGACTTAAGCTCTTCTTTTACGATTACCAGAGCCTCTCCAAGCAGGGCACCGTTCTTAGTACCGCCAATGTAGAATACATCAACAAACTCTGCAATATCGGAAAGCTCCATATCATTTACCTTTGAAGTAAGAGCTGAACCTAACCTTGCTCCGTCCAGGAATAACAGGAGGCCTTCTCTGTTACAAAGATTACGTATCTGATAGAGTTCTTCTTTCGTATATACAGTTCCCAGTTCTGTGGAATCAGACAGATACACCATGGCAGGCTTTACCATGTGTTCGTCACTATGGTATCGTACTGCTTCTAATATACCCTCAAGGGTAACCTTTCCGTCTTTATTCGGTATTGTTATTACTTTATGCCCGGTTGCTTCAATTGCGCCTGTTTCATGAACATTTATATGTCCGGTATCGGCTGCAATGACGCCTTCAAAAGGTCTTAGAAAGGAGGATATCACCAGCAGGTTGGTCTGGGTTCCGCCGGGAATGAAATGGATATCCACGCTTTCTTTTCCAACCAGTTTTTTTATATATTCTTTGGCTTTAAGAGTATGCACATCTTCTCCATAACCGGTATTCTGCTCCAAATTACTCTTCATTAACAGTTCCAGTACCTTGGGATGAGCACCTTCACTATAATCATTCATAAAGCTATACATTATCTGCCTCATTTCCGCGCCTTACACGCATACCTGGATTTACATTCGTTTTTGATTGTTAAATTGACCTCTTATTTTAATTACAGCATTCGCTCTTTGCTATCAACCAGGATACCCTTGAACTATGTATCCATTTACAGGCTTCATCGTCCGGGGTATTTTATCCCGGTTAATGAATTATGTCTGCATGTTCCATTCTCTCAGGGTATTTCTCTTATAATCGGACACTTTTTCTGAGGCAAAAGAAAAGAACAGCGCTGGGGGTCTGTTCTTTTCATTATAATCATATGGGAATATATTTGCAAGCAAATCAGATGGCAAAGACGATTAACATGATAAGTATCACAACCAGCATACTTATCTTCCGCTCTAAATAATATTTTACATTCATAGCAGCTCCTTTCCTGCTCTTGTGTTATCGAAGTTTCAGATAGCACACTACATTTCAACAAATACCATTCCGGCAGCCTTGCAGCTTAACTGCTTTTGTACCCCATCCAGATTGATGGTAACAGGTCCCTCCAGGGCTCCGAACTTTTCAACGGTTACTTTACTTCCTATGTGTATATTAAGCTCCTGCAGGTAATCCATCAGTTCATTTTCCTCTGTTACTCTCCGGATTACGGAAGCTTCTCCTTCTTTCATTTCCAATATATTTTTTAATTTTGGTTTCTGTATTCTGCCATCGGCCCGGGGGATTGCACTGCCATGAGGGCAAAAGTCCGGGAATCCTAAATATTCTTCTAATCTGTCAATCAATCTGGCGGGTGCCACATGCTCCAGCTTTTCAGCGTCTTCATGTGCCTCACTCCAGGTATAGCCAAGACGTTCTATGAGAAAGACTTCCCAGAGTCTATGTCCTCTTAATAATGTAACCGCAGCATTCATACCTTTTTCGGTTAATTTAGAACCCTTATAAGGCTCATATACAATTAACTCTTCCTTTTGAAGTTTTCCTAACATTTCAGTAACCGAAGCCGGCGCTACATTCAATACTTCCGCAATCTGTTTATTATTTATCTGTTCTTCTGCTCCGCCAAGCTTATATATTTCTTTAATGTAATCTTCTTTATTCCGAGTCATATTGTTCACCTCTTTTTAGGTATCCCTAAATTTAATTTTATTATATACCTAATTT
>JAEXGM010000009.1 GCA_023450835.1 Bacillota bacterium
ATTTAGTTGGCAGCCAGTTACCGAAGGAAGCTTTTTTTATGTGTTTTTATTGATGTTGTTAGCAGCATGAGGGAGAGTATGCAAGGATACAGTAACGTACCTTTGGGGAGAGGTAGGTTAAAAAAAGATATGACAAGCTAGGTTTGGGGCTTTTCATATCTTTTTTTTGTTCTAAAAACAGAAAGTAATGAAATGAAAATTCAGGTAAAAATAATGCAAAAAAAATTAAAAAAATGCTTGCATTTTAAAATTAATTGAGTTATAATATCATTCGTGGCTGACAAAGAGCTTGTCAGAAAACTCAAAAAATAAATGATATTGGGCTATCGCCAAACGGTAAGGCACTGGACTCTGACTCCAGCATCTCAAGGTTCGAATCCTTGTAGCCCAGCTAAAATCCCTTGATTTTCAAGGGATTTTTTTGGTGTTCTGTTTAAACTTGTGTTCATTGTGTTCCAATTATTCTTCTTGCTTGTGCTGAACCTTGCTTGTAAAAAAAATACAAACAGCTTATAATGTTGACTATAAAATCATTATTAAGGTAAGTGTAAATTTTCATAGGAGGAGGTTCGTTCCATGAGTAATAAGGGAAACAGAGGAAAGGCTATTGCATTGATTTTAATCATATTGCTAGGGGCAGGTTCACTGTCCGGTGGTGGATTTAATACAAAAAGTGTGCATAATAGTGAAGATGTTACATTTAAACAGACTGCCAGTAGTCCTTCCAACCAAAAGGGAAATGATGGAGCGGTCAGTTCCATCTCAGATATGGCAGAAAGAGAAGATACAAAGCAAGAGGATGAGACTGCTGCCTTTATGAAAATTGAACCGGCAATACTGAAAGGGTCGCAAAATTCTACCTATACTTATGATAAAGGAAAACTTTCTTTCACCATCGAAAGCGAAAAAGTTGATTTTCCGTCAAAGTACATTTCTACCATCTTTAATCCACATGCCGATTTTATGCCAAGCAGCATTTTCATATCCTCAGATAAAATAGCCGTTGTCCGAACGCCTGACGACGACAGTATTGTTATCACATATAGCGATGATAACGGGAAGACCTGGCAGGATTCCGGTGCTATTCATACAGAGCAGATTCCTGATCATGCTATAGCCGATAGTGATTTTTTAGACAGGAATGAAGTTGATAGTCTGCTGAGCCTCTATGTAGACTTTACATCAAAAGCCACGGGTTTTCTGATTATTGGCTCTGGAACCACAATGGGGACGCAATATACCTGTGCATTATTTAAAACAACAGACGGCGGTAAAAACTGGAACGCAATTGACTCCAATATTGGTTTTATTCATAGCTTCCCTATTACAGGGATGTACTTTATGGATGATAAAAATGGGTTTATCGTGCTAAGTGGTTTAAATGTAAAGGAAGCAAAAATCTGTCAAACAATTGATGGAGGTATTACATGGTCAACTAGTAAATTACCTGTACCGGCAACGTTTGCCGACAATCTGAATATTCCCAATATTATAGCGTTAGCACCATATTATGTTTCCAGCCAATGGTTTCTCCCAATGTATGTCCGGCCGGATACCTTGATTTATTTCAATTCTAAAGACCAGGGGAAAACCTGGTCCTATGATTCGGCTATGAATATTAAGGTTGATCAATTCTTGATATTTAATGCATCATAAGTATTATAAAAATATGATAAACCTTTAAACAGCCCCCTGTAATGATATGTATTTTATTTTTAATTTAAATTATGTTTTTAAGTAGAATCTTTAAAGCGTTCATAGTACAATGCTATCATAAACAAACACTTGCAATTACCACGGTATAGATACATGTTTTACATGACATTACGAAATCGATGAATTTTGCCATACACTTGGAGAGGGACAGCAAGATGAAAAAAGAAAAGCATAAACACAGGAGCATACTGCATTCCGGTACGATATTTACTCAGCTGGTACTGTTTACAGTTATTATTAGTTTTATTCCGATTGTATTTGTAGGAACGGTATTATTTCGGAAAATCAGCAGTATGGTTACGGAAGAGCTTGTGAACTCTCATTATCAGCTGGCGGCACAATACACCTCTAACCTGGAGAACAGCTTTTATCAATACAAGGACAGTTTAAAGCAAATTGCGAATAACACGGTGGTACTGGATACTCTTCTTGGTAATACAAATAATAAAAATCCTTATGTAATGGGGACAAACGTTAGTGTTGAGATAAACAAATCACTCCATCTGGACAGCGCAGAGCTCCGCAATTGTATGGTGTATTCCGATATTGCCGACAATAAGATCTACGGCAACAGGGTGACTATGATGGAAGGAGCAAGTAAGGAAATCTGGTTCATCAATCATGAAGCATTGACACAGGACTATTTTATCTATTCTTCCGTTGATAAGAAGACCATACTTTCTCTGATTCAGAAGATTGTTTATCTGGATGTAACGAACTATAAATCAAAATATATAGGTTTTATTAAACTCGATCTTTATATGGATAAGTTATTTTCACCTACTGTAAATAAGGAGGAAACCTATTCCTATGATGTGATTGTCCTGGACAGCAGTAATCGTACGGTTTACTCCTCCAACCCCAAATATACGACAATTACAGATAAGATATCTTATGACGAACTTAGCAAAAAACGCATCAATTACTATGAAGATGCCATGGTCTGTACGGGATATGAGAATAATTACGGACTTAAATTAATTTTCCTGTTTAATAACAAACAGCTGGCCAATAAAAAGTCTGAAATAGAGAGAAGTACTTTTCCGATTTTCATTATAGTGCTGATAGTAATCATAATTACAGCTTTTATTTTTACAAGAGGATTTTCAACAAGAGTGGCCAGACTTATTGATAAATTTAAACTGGCTGAAACGGGAGATTTGACAATTACGGAAGAAATTGAGGGGAATGACGAGATAACCATACTGGACAGGCAGTTCAGCCATATGCTGATAAAGCTGGACAGACTTATCAAGAGAAATTATGTACAGCAGCTGGAGAAGAAAGAAAGTGAGTTCCGTAACCTGCAGCTTCAGATTAATCCCCATTTTCTTTATAATACCCTTGAGACTATCAGTTCGATTGCAGCGGTAAATAAAGTATTTATCATCTGTGACCTGTGCGAAAAGCTGGGCGAGAATTTCAGGTACAGCCTGGGTAAGAATTACGGAGAATTTGTAACAGTAACACAGGAGCTGGCACATACCAGGAATTATGTGTATATCCAGCAGACCAGATTCGGAAACAAGTTCGAAGTATTTTATAATGTGGATAAGGAAGCTGGGAATTACCGGATTCTGCGATTCATTCTTCAGCCGATTGTTGAAAATGCAATAGTCCATGGGTTAAGCAAGATAGCGGGGCAAGGGACCCTGGAGATTTCTATCAGCAGAATAGAGGAACACCTGGTCATAAAGATTGAAGATGACGGAGTAGGTATGAGTGCTGACAGGGTAGAAGAAATCAGCAGATACATTAATGACAGTAATATAGAGGATAAGAAAAGGCACAGTATTGGTATCCGTAATGTAAATCAGAGAATTAAACTTGCCTGTGGCAGTGAATACGGTATAACAATTGAGAGTTCTGAGAATACAGGCAGCTGTTTTACGATTATATTGCCATTATTACAGTAGGGAGGAGCATCGTATGGAACGAAGTATTTTAATTGCAGACGATGAACAACTGATTCGGGAAGGTATCAAGGCCAGATTAGAGTATCTGGAGCTGCTGCCCAGAGAATTATATGAAGCGGAGAATGCGGAAAAAGCCATGGAAATCCTAAAGGACCATGAAGTGGATATTGTGATAACAGATATCCGCATGGCTGAAATGAACGGGCTTGACTTTATAAAGCAGGTAAAGCCCCTGTATCCGGATATCCAGTTTATTATCCTCAGCGGATATGCTGAATTCGAGTATGCCGAGCAGGCAATCCAACTGGGTGTTAAGGCTTATCTGTTAAAGCCCATATCCAATGATTCCCTCAAAAAAGCAGTAGAAGAGGCGGTATTTAAGCTGGAGGAGCTGGAAAGTTACAGAAGGACTGTCAGTGAAGGTAACCGCTCTATTGAAGAGAAGAAAAATCTGCTTTTTGACAGGAGTGTCAATAATCTTTTAAGAGCGGACATGGAGCTGTGGGAAGATAATTATTCGGATTCCGTATACCAGAAATTTCCAGTCAAAGATAAATGGATTATGCTGGTAATCCTGAATATTGATGTGGAGAGCTATGAGCAGGGCAGTTTTGCTTACAAAGACATCGAACTGGTTAAGTTCTCGATTAAAAATGTATTCAATGAACTGGAATCACAGTGTGATAAAATTATTGTAAGCAATCTGGCGAATATGAATCAGCTCTTTGCCCTGATTGCCCATAGTAACCAGGCCAAGCTTCGGGGGGAAGCGGAGAAGCTCTTTACCGGCCTTTCCAATCAGATGAGAAGAAAGCTTAAGATAACCATCACCTTTGGCTTTAGCTCCGCTCTTAAACAAATTACCTCCAAGTGCCAGAAAGAGGCCCAGGAGGCTCTTATTCAGCGGCTTATCCATGGAAAGAACAATCTGTATTTTTATGAGGACATTAAAATACTCTCGGCGGAACAGTTTCCTTCCTCAGAACTTCATATGCTTCACCAATACATTGAACGCCGGGATGCAGGGAATATTGAATTCTTAATCAATGATATCTTCTCAGATGAGAATATCAAAAAGTATAATGCCGCATATATCCGCATCCTCTGGGCACGGATTATGAATATCCTGTTAAATGTGGCTAATCCTCTGTTTACAAGCGAAGCTAAAAATATGGAGAAGCTGGTCCTAAACTTTGAGATTTTTGACACCTTTCAGACCATGGATGAACTGCGCAACTTTCTGTACATGCTGACATTGGACTGTATACAGGTGAGCGCAGATGTTGATGTAAATGCAAGAAATAAGATTAAACTGGGAATAAAATATATCAAAGACAATTACAACAGAGATATTGCAATAAATGAGCTGGCGGAGAAATTTGCTATCAGTCCGAATTATTTCTCGACTATATTTAAAAAAGAAACGGGTCAGACCACGGTCAACTATATTAAAGAACTGCGAATTAAGAAGGCCTGTGAATATCTCATGAACTCAGACAAGAGTATTGCAGATATTTCCAAGGAAGTTGGCTATGAAGACAGCCAGTACTTCTTCCGCGTCTTTAAAAAAGCAACCGGCCTGACACCGCTTGAATATCGCAGGACCCACAGAAAACAGTAATATATTACAGGGTGATAGTGGGTGCTGCGCAAATTAGATCCTCAATACGGGTATCTTTATGGTATAATTTCGGTAACAGGATATTTTCCTGCTCTAACTCTTGAAAAGTAACAACCGTAGGAATTCTTACAGAGATTTCTTTTGTGAGGATTCCTCTTTTTGTTTTTATTGTAAGAAAATAAGGCTCGGATTCCTCGTGAACATAACCTGGTTTATTGGTATCTATAATATCAAAAGTAATAAATTCTCTTTCGCGGTCTGTTTGTGCTATAAGAAGCGGACCTCTGGATATCCAGGTCCTTTGATGCTTTATGGCAGCCTCCAGTTCTGCCTCGATGTCCCCTTCTTTCGTGCCTTCAATATAAGTTGCGTAATGATTGCTCATATCCCAGCTGCCATGAAGGTCCATGCCGCAGGTAAAGGCTAGGGGATATCCCTTTAACACCAGCTCTTCCCACCAGAGTAATCCTCGCTCATTTACCTCATGGAGAGGCTCCAGGTTATTAAAGATTTCTATAAAGTCAAAGGAATGAAAGTCGTGGATTTCCATATCGAAGCGGCAGCCTCTGGCAAAGGGGTTGCCATAGGAGAAAGGATGGGCTACACCCACAAGGGCTCCTTTTTCTCTGGCAGCGGCAAATAAAAGCTCCGGTTTATGCAAATTGATATTTTCCCAGGGAACATATTCGGATAAATTGAAGCAGAGGATATGTCCGTAGTAAGTGGTATATTCCATACCATAGATGCAGGAGATTTGGGTGTTTCCGGTAAGGAGTTCTTTTATCTTACTATGGCCTGAGATGGTGTTGTGGTCTGTAATAGCAAAAGCGTCGACCCTGTCTTTTTGTAGAAAATCAATCAAGGCAGCAGGGGTAAGGCTTCCGTCCGATTCGGTGGTGTGGTTATGTAATTCCAAACGTTTATACATGGTAGCCTCCTTCCTCCTCTTCTTTTACAGATAAGGTCACTTCATACCGGGTATCATCCTGTATTACATTAAATACTACCAGGGTAAGGCGGATTACACCGTGAAGACTTTTCTGAGGAAGGCAGCCTTCGCTGGTATATTCGGGGGAATAGTGCATATGCCGTTTGGTCAGCTGCTTATGGATACCGCCAATGAAGTTGTCATTCATAGCAGCTATGGTGTGGATTTCTGTTTTCATGCTCTGAATAGCATTTACTATCTGTTCCTCTGTTTCGATTTCAGAGTCATACTCTCCTTTACAGGCAGCAATGAAATCCTCCCTTATTTCTTTTGTTATTTCTGTATAATGCTGTTTGTCAAAGGTAAAGAAAATATCCATTTCGGAATATTCTCTGTCCAGGCAGACGGTATAGGATATCTGACCGACAAAACCTTTATTTAAGATACCTCCTGCCGTGTAGATGGTTTTCATATCAACCTCCGATTCGTCACCAGGTGACGTGTTATAGTTAATTAATGCTTAAGTAATTTAAGCTGTCAGCTTCAATATACTACGATAAAATATCCTATGCAAGACAGTAAAGTAAAAATATAGAAATGTCCACTGTTCTGTAGAGATTTATCCATTGAAGAAGGCACTTAAGTTCCATAAGATTAATCATAATAAAAGAATTAAAAAACCAAAAAAGAAAGAAACTGAAAGGAAGACAAAAACATGAAAAAAAGAATTTACCCGAGATTTGAAAATACCTATAAAGGAAATCTGCATTCCCATACGACCCGCTCAGACGGTGCCTATGAACTGGATACCGTTATAAAGGCCTATAAAGAAATGGGATACCAATTTCTATGTATCTCAGACCACCGGAGATACTATATCAGCAGTATAAAGGATAATGAAGAATTTATCATATTGGACGGTATGGAAGGGGAAGTGGGAGACAGCTCCTATCATATCCATGCCATCGCAGACTATACGGTTAAGGTAAAGGAAAGATTTGAGGCTGAGAGTATCTGGCCGGTGACAGAACAATCTCCCCAGGAGACCATTGATGAATACAGGAGTAAGGGAAATGTCTGCGTCATCAATCATCCCAGATGGACGAAGTTTGAATACGAAGATTTATTGGAACCGGAGGGGTATTTAGGGATTGAGGTCTATAACCATAACTGTGACAGGGAAAGCCTTACGGGCTATGCTACGGATTACTGGGATTATTTACTGAGAAAAGGAAAGAAGGTATACGGCTTTGCCTCGGATGATGCCCATGCAAAAGACCTTCACTGTGCCATAAAAGAATTCTTTGGCGGTTGGATATGTGTTTCAGCAGCAGGATTGACGCAAAAAGACATTGTAGGCAGTTTAAAGACCGGAGATTTCTATGCTTCAAATGGGCCTGAGTTTCTTAGTATTGACTTAGAAGATAATACACTGCGGGTTTGTACAAGTCCTGTAAAGTCCATAGCCTTTATAACCTGGCCGGAGCACGGAAGGAATGTCTATGACAGGAGCGGGATGGATGTAAGAGAAGCAGAATTTACAGTTCCATCCGGTACACAATATGTAAGAATTGAAATTACAGACATAAACGGTAAAAAAGCATGGTCAAATCCACTGTTTTTTTAAAGCACTAATTGATATGTGAATTATGCTTTATACTAATTCACACTAACGGCAGTGTAGAAATTTACACTGATTTCAAAAGTTTCGTCCATTGTGGGATTATTTCGCTTTTTTTATAATAAAGACAGAAACAAAAAGCGAGGAGGAATGGCATGACAGCCGGAACAGTCAAAAAAGCAGAGCAAATATATGTCAAAAAACCACTTTGGAAAAGACTTGTTAAATTCTGGCCCTTATATTTGATGCTGCTGCCCTGTATCATTTATTACATACTGATTTGTTATATTCCTATGGGAGGTATTGTTCTGGCATTCAAGGACTATTCCTTTCGAAAGGGGATTTGGGGAAGTCCCTGGGTAGGCTTTCGGTATTTTAGAACCTTCTTTAGCAGCTTTGATTTTATACGCTTGCTTCGCAATACTTTAACGGTAGGGTTTATCAAATGTATCCTTGAATTTCCCTTTGCCATTATCCTGGCTTTGCTGTTAAATGAAGTACGCAGTATGAAGTTCAAAAAAATAAGTCAGACGATTACCTATCTGCCCCACTTTCTATCAACAGTAATTATTGTTACCATCATGCAGAGAATTCTGGCTCCTAATACCGGTGTATTAAACCAGGTGATTGGAAAGCTTGGCGGAGATTCCGGAACTTTCTTCTTAATGGAATCAAAATACTTTTTCCAGCTGCTGTTTTCCATGGATTTATGGAGAAATATCGGATGGGATTCCATCATATATCTGGCCGCAATCAGCGGAGTTGACCTGGCGCTTTATGAGGCCGCAAGTATTGATGGATGTTCCAAGCTAAATAAGATGTGGCATATTACTCTGCCGGGCATCAGAGGAACTATCGGACTCTTGTTTATTATAGGTGTGGGCGGACTGCTCTCCTCCGGTTTTGAACAGATATTCCTGTTGCGGACACCCGGAAATATGTCGGTGGCAGATACCCTGGATACCTTTGTGGTACGTATTGGTCTTATGAATGGGCAGTTTGGTTATGCTACGGCCGTGGGACTGGTACAGGGAATTGTCGGACTGATATTAGTAGTGGTATGCAATAAAATCTCAAAGAAACTTACGGAAGTCGGTCTCTGGTAACAATAAAATGTTAAAGGCGCATACTATGCGCAGGAATGGAGGTAATTATGAGAAGAAGTATTTTGAAACGTTTCCTGGCTGTGGGACTCGTTGCTGCTATGGTGGTTGCAGGAACAACCGCCTGTTCAAAATCGGGGGAAAAAGCATCAAATAACAATTCATCTGAAACATCCGGGGAGGATAATGGGAACAAGCCGGACACCTGGATTGCAGACAGAACTATTACCGTGCAGGCTTATGTAGACGATATTGGAAACAGTTTGCCAAAGAATTTAAATGATACGGCAGTTATGAAGGAACTGACAAAGCGAACAGGTATAAAGCTGGATATCCAGTATACACCCGGTGACAGCGATTCCAGTGTTATGGCAGCGCAGTTAGCTTCCGGTACTATTCCGGATGTAATAGTATCCTACCTGGATAACTCTACAAGACCGGAGTTTCCGATTCTTTTAAAGGCTGCCCGTGAAGAAATGTTTGCCGATGTATCCGGGTACTTAAAGGATATGAAGGTCTACAGCCGTTATTTAGAAAAAGATTATCTTCCGAATGATGCACAGAAGAACATAACTTTCCGTGATGAATTCAAGGGAGCTGCTTATATCCTTCCTCTTGCCGTTGATTCAGAAGACAGGTCTCTGGAATATAATCCGGAAAATGCCTATGTAGGCGGTATGTACATCCAGAAATCCATTGTGGACGCTCTTGGCATCGACCCGAAAACAATTAACACCGAAGAACAATTCTATGATTTATTGGTAAAAATCAAAGAAGGCAACTTTAAAGATGATAACGGAAATGCGGTCTATCCTTTGGGACCGAAATATTGGGGCGGCTCTTCCGATGCTCTGAAATACATTGTACCGGGATATGACTGGGGTATAAGTGACGGTTATAATATTGCAGATGACGGTACTATCAAGCATGAAGCAGATACCGATTATGTATATGAAAAGATTAATTATGTAAGAAAGCTTTTGGCAGAAGGTCTGATGAATCCGGAGTTCTTTACAATGGATTCCACCCGTGCAGAAGAAGTTTCAAGGTCCCATAACTCCGCAATTATTGCAGATGTTCACAATTATCAGGATATTGTCTACAGTACGGATGAATGGGTACCCTTAGGACCTTTAAATGATTTCACAGGAAGTAATGCAACAATCGTACATGGTAAGAGCAATTACGGAGCCTGGGCAATTTCAGCCAATGCAAAGAACCCGGAAGAAATCCTGAAATTCTTTGATTACCTCGCTACCCCGGAAGGCCAGCTTTTATGCCAATACGGTGTGGAAGGCGAATCTTACAACATGGTGGACGGTAAACCTGTTTTAACAGACGAGGCATTGCAGAAGCTTAATGATGGAGACAAGGAGTACATGGCAGATAAAATAGGTGCCGGTTTCGGAAACAATGGCTGCGTATTCTTCTCCTATATGTTAACCAATATCGATAATTTGGGTAACTTTGGTGAAAGCCGCCCCGGTGCCGCTTCCAGTACAACCTTTGCAAGGTCTATTCAAATTGCAAAAGACTATCCAAGAACCCTAAAGCTTGTTCCGGGCCTTGATGCAACTGCTTACCTTTCGGCAGATTCACTTGCAGATGTGAAAGCGCAGATGTCCCTGTTAAACTATAAAGATATGCTGGTACAGGCAATCTATGCAAATTCCGATGATGAAGTGAAGCAGATAGTAGAATCCTTCCGTCAGCAACTAAAGCAGGCCGGAGATGATACCTTCATTGAGTACATCAGTAAATTATATCAGGAAGATAAGAATTCCATCGATTTCTATACAAAATAATTCTAATGCATACCGCAGGTCTGCTGTCTGCAAGCTGGCAGCTTTGCAGGCAGCAGGTAACAGGCAGCCTTGCAGGTAACAGGCAGCTTTGCAGGCAGCATTACAGACAGCAAACACCTTGCGGGCAGTTTACTGCCTGCGGTACTGCTCTAATAGAAAACACTTGCATAACATGTTACAGGTACAGATAAGCGTTAAATAGCGTAAATACTACTTAAAACAAAGAAGCCGCAAGTGTCCGCAGGAGCTGAAAATGAAAGGATAAGGTGCAGCTTATATGAAAAATAACAGGATTAAAGCCGGTTTATCCGAACAGGTATTACAGGCGGTCATCTATTGTATCCTAATAGCAATATGTCTTATGATTCTCCTGCCCTGTATTAACATCGTTGCTTTATCCTTTAATGACGGTAAAGACGCTGCCAGAGGCGGGATATATTTCTGGACCAGAAAGTTCACCTGGGCGAATTACAAAGAAGTATTTCAGGACGGCTCCATAACAAAGGCATATGTTATTACCATATCCCGTACGGTTATCGGGACCCTGGGCAGCCTTATTGTTACTTCTTTTGCGGCCTATTCGCTGAAAGAAAAGGAATTGCCGGGAAGAAAGCTTATTACGATTCTAATCACTTTTACAATGCTTTTCAGCGGCGGTATGATTCCAACTTACATCCAGTATAATAAACTGGGCCTCCTTAACAGCTTCTGGGTATATGTCGTTCCCAGCCTTGTCAGTGTTACATACCTTTTGATGATGAGAACTTTTTTTGAAACAATTCCGGATAGCCTGGAAGAGTCAGCGAAACTGGATGGCTGCGGATATTTTAAGATATTTTCTATGATTATTATTCCTTTAAGTAAGCCGGTAATGGCGGTTGTCGGTCTTTATACGGCGGTAAATCATTGGAATGACTGGTTCTCAGGAGCATTTTACATGCGCTCCAGCGCTATGTGGCCGGTTCAGACCGTATTGCAGCAGATGCTTTCCAAGGCGATGGCGGCAAGGGAAGTTACGACAGTTTCCCAGGCAATTGCCCAGAATTCCAACACCGTTACCTCAGATTCCCTGAAAATGGCTGCTGTTGTTGTGACCACCGTACCTATCCTTTGTGTATATCCCTTTATCCAGAAATATTTTGCCAAGGGAGCTATGATCGGTGCTGTAAAAGAATAAATATAAAAAAATAAAAAAAAAGAAATAAATACAGAAGAACAGAACGCAGGATTCTTTACCAACGTGTCAATCATATTTTATCCATGGGTAAATACCCATTCCCGAATAGCAGGAAGGTGCGGTATTCATGATGGAAAATGCGGAGGTAAAGAATTTTTTATAGATTTATGACTTAAGGAAATCATGGTTTCTATTTTTGAAAACCTGATTTTTTGTATGGCAAGCCATACAAAATTATTTTATTTCAGAAGAGGTGGAAATGAAACATAAAAAATGGGATGTTTTTATATATGGCGATGTGAATATTGATATTGTGATTCCGGGGGTGGAGAAGTTCCCTGAGCCGGGCCAGGAGGATATAACGGATACCATGGATACCTTTGTAGGAGGAGGGGCGGCGCTTTTTACGCTGGGAGTGGGAAAGCTGGGGTTAAAGGCTGTATTCCAGGGCTCTGTAGGAAAGGATTGCTATGGTAAATTCATTATGGAGGAATTTCAGAAAAACAATGTTGACCAATCCCTGTTAAGCATCAGTGATAAGAATAAGACAGGAATTTCCTTAAGCTTTACCAATGAGAAAGACCGCTCCTTTCTGACATACAGGGGAACCAATGCAGAAATAAACATATCGGAGATTGATCTTACCAAAGTGAAGCAGGCAAGACATATACATATAACCGGGTATGAGGGCAGGGCAAACCACCGGGAATATATAAAACTTCTGACAGAAGTAAAGAAATTGGAGGACGTTACGGTCAGCTTTGATATCGGCTGGGATGCTTCGGGAGAATGGTATAAGGGCATTTATGAACTGTTTCCTTTCATTGATGTTCTGTTTATGAATGAAACAGAAGCGACTCACTATAGCAGGCAGGAGAATGTCAGAGAGGCGATTAAAGATTTTGCGGCCTGCACCAAAGTTGCGGTTGCCAAGCTTGGCAGAAAAGGCTCCATAGCTTTTCACGGCGGTGAATTCTTCCAGGCTGCGCCCTATCAGGTAAAGGCCGTAGATACCACCGGAGCAGGTGATTCCTTTAATGCGGGCTTTCTGTATGGGTATTTAAAAGGGAAAAGCCTTGGTGAATGCTTATCCATAGGCAATGCCTGCGGAGCTTTGTCGGTAACAGCCTGCGGCGGCAATACAGCCTTTCCTTCGGAGGATAAGCTGTATGAATTTATGAAAGAACAGAATGGAGGGCAGTAGAATATGAAAATTGCGGTCATCGGAGGAGCAGGTGTCAGAACGGTGATATTTATCAATGGCCTGCTGACGCGTTATAAGAAGTTAAATATTGATAAGGTGGTATTATATGATATCGACAGGGAAAAACAACAGATAATCGGAAAGCTCTGCTCTCATGTTATACAGAGAAAGCAGGAAGATTTAAAGCTTGAGATAGCGGAAACGCCGGTAGAAGCTATTACAGGAGCGGATTATATTGTTACTACTTTAAGGGTAGGCGGAGACCATTCCAGAGTGGTGGATGAAACAATAGCACTGGAAGAAGGAGTAATAGGGCAGGAGACCACAGGAGTCGGCGGCTTTTCTATGGCTGTCCGCACCATACCGGTGCTGCTGGAGTATTGTGAGCTGATACGTAAATACGCACCCAAGGCCTGGATCTTTAACTTTACAAACCCATCCGGGCTGGTAACACAGGCTCTTAGAAGCTCAGGCTATGACAAGATAATCGGAATCTGTGATGCGCCAAGCAGTACGAAGTTCCGTATGGCAGAAAAGCTTGGAGTGGAGGAAAATGATTTGTATGTGGAATTCTTTGGACTCAACCATCTATCCTGGATAAGCAGCGTTAAGAAGAAGGGAAAAGAGATTCTGTCTGACTTACTTATGGATGATGATTTCTTAAACAGTATTCAGGAATTTTCCATGTTTGACCCTGAACTTTTACGTTCCATCGGCTATTTGCCCAATGAATATCTGTATTATTTTTATCATAGAGAAAAGGCACTGGAAAATATAGTGAAGTCCGGAAATACCAGAGGAAAGACCATTGAAGCCGTTAACTGCCAGATGATGAAGGAATTAAAGGATATGGATATAGAGGCAGACACAGAAGGAGCTCTGCAGATATTCCTCTATTATATGGCAATAAGAGAAAATTCTTATATGAGCATTGAAACCGGAAGCGGCAAAAAAGAAGAAATTATAAAAGGAGCACTGGAGGTTCCTGACGGCATGGGCTATGCCGGAGTAATGTTAGATTGTATAGAAGGGCTGCAGAGCGAGGAAGGCCGCAGTTTGGTGTTATCCGTAGAGAATCGGGGCTGTATGCAGGGGCTTTCAGACGAGGATGTAATTGAGGTCACCTGCAAGGTGTCTAAGAAGGGTATCCATCCGGTTCCCATCGGAGAGGTTCCGGAGCATGCTTATCTTTTGATACGTTTGATTAAAATGTATGAAAAGCTGACGGTAGAAGCAGTAAAGACGAAATCCAAAGAAAAAGCCATACAGGCACTGACACTGCATCCGCTTATTAACTCCTATTCTCTTGCCAAAAGGCTGGTAGAGCGTTATGATAAAGCTTATGGAATATTCTAGCAGGAGGTAATTATATTTATGAATTTGGGTGAAAAGCAGTTTGAACTTAACAGGGCGGTAGAAGAGATTGCAAAAGAGATTGGAGAGAGTTTTCAAGGAGAGGAGCAACTGTATCAGACCTTTCTGAACTGCTATGCAAGTACGGCAAAAACCACTACGAGATTTTTAGAAAACGATGAGACTTTTGTATTTACAGGTGATATTGAGGCTATGTGGTTAAGAGATTCCTCCGCACAGGTAGTACATTATCTGCCCTTTGCAAAACGGTATGCGATTATCGGAGAATTTATCAGGGGCCTGATAAAGAGGCAGATGAAATATATATTGATAGACCCCTATGCCAATGCTTTTAATGAAGAGGCAAACGGCAGATGCTGGGAAGTGGATGTTACAGAATCAGACCCCTGGGACTGGGAACGCAAGTATGAGGTGGACTCCCTCTGTTATCCCATCTGGCTGCTCCATGAATATTGGAAGGTAACCGGGGATAACTCTGTATTCACCGAAGAAGTAAAAGAAGTATTTCAGACCATTGTCAATCAGTGGATAAGAGAGCAGAACCACCACAGGGATTCCAGGTATTCCTTTGTACGCTTGAACTGCCCACCTTCTGATACCCTGACCAGAGAAGGACGCGGGGAGCCCTGCGGATTTACAGGGATGACCTGGTCAGGCTTTCGTCCCAGTGATGATGCCTGCCGTTATGGGTATCTGGTTCCGGCGAATATGTTTGCAGTTACCGTATTAGGGTATATGAATGAGATGACCAAAGCAGCCTATGAAGACAACCTTCTCTCGGAGCGGATAGAAGCACTGAAAGAAGAAATTGAGGATGGAATAAAGAAATTCGGTATCGTGAAGCATGAGGAATTCGGAGAAATCTATGCCTATGAAACCGACGGACTTGG
>JAEXGM010000085.1 GCA_023450835.1 Bacillota bacterium
AAGATATCCGCTCGAAATGCTTATTTTAGCATTGATGACAAGAGTTTTGAGGATGCAAAGATTGCTCCCAATTACACAAAACTAGAGCAGAAGATTGGAAGTACAGGAGTACTAAAAGGCGGTGAGAGTTATGCTGTAAAATTACCCCTTATAGTTCAGAATGATGCCACGGCCGGGTCAAAGAAACTGACTGTTACCATGAAATATAAAGATGAGGATGGTACAGCTTATACCGATACCAGTCAGGTATATATAACATTAAGTGCGAATGCGGATGCTCCCGTTATTCAGATAGTAAGTACAAAGTATGCGAGTGAACTGGTTGCAGGTGATAAGTTCAATATGGTTATTTCCGTACTTAATGCAGGCAAAAGTGCAGCCAGGAATATTCAGGTGAGCGTTGAAGGTTTAGGTTCAGACGGATTTTTACCGGGTTATACCGGAAAGTCAATATCAGTCAGTAATTTGGCAGTAAAGGGAAAGACGGATGTAAAAATACCTCTCATTGTATCAGAAATGGCAAAGGTTGGATTAAAAGAGATTCCTATCACATTCTCTTATACTGATGCAAGCGGTGCTACCTTTACAACAAAGTCATCCGTGTATTTGGCAGTGGAAGCAACAGAGGGTGTTGATGAAAGCGGTAAACCCAATGTTGTGATTACCAATGTAACTCAAAGCCCCAATGCACCCAATGCGGGAGCTAAAGTGGATGTAACCTTTGATATTGAGAACAAGAGCAAGATAGACATCAGTGATATAAAAGTTGCATTAGCCAGTGCGGCAGGAGATGCTTTTACTCCTTTAAGCTCTGAACCTTATTATTACATAGACAGTATAAATGCCGGAAAAAAAGCAAGAGTAAGCATGTCCTTTAAAGCATTGGATACTATAACGGAAGGTACTAACAGTTTGTCGCTGAAATACTCCTATGTGGCAGCCGGAAAGACTTTTTCTGATGATACCGCCACTTTATATATTTTGAATGTCCAAAATGGTGCAGGCTCCAGTAAACCAAAACTAATTATAAGCAATTTCTCGACAGGAGAAGAAAAGCTTGTTGCCGGAAGTACTTTTGATTTTACTTTTGATATCAAAAATACTCACCCCAGCATTGATGCAAGAAATATTAAAGTTACTATAAATCAGGCAGATAATATGTTCACCGTGGAAAACGGAAGTAATACTTTCTATATCAGCAAGATCCCAGCAGGAGAAAGTGTTAAAAATACGTTGACACTAAGAGTTAAATCCGACGCTGTAACAAAATCTTATCCGCTTGATATTACAATGGATTATGACTACGAAGGCGCTAAAGCAAATCCTACTACCGGACAAATCGGAGAGACCGCAAAGGAAACCATAAATCTCCAGGCAGTAGAGAATGCAAGGCCGGTAGTTGATAATATTGTTGTAGGTTCCTGGGATGCTCCTGTTGTAAATCAGCCAAGTACTATGACATTCGATTTTTATAACATGGGAAAATCTACTCTGAACAATGTAAAGGCGACGGTATCCGGTGATTTTACATTAAGTACAGGTGATATGTACTTCATCGGTAATGTCGAGGCAGGCAGCCAGCAGTCTGCAGAACTGGAAGTAATCCCTGCTGTGGAAGGTCAGGCTAAAGGCGTATTAACAGTAACTTTTGAAGACAGCACAGGTCAGGAAGTTTCGATTACAAAGGATTTTGAAGGAACTATTCAGGGGGCGTTTGTTCCGACGCCGGATGATGGCAGTAATCCTGGCGGTGGTGTAATAGAGACAGCGAAGAAAGCAATTCTTCCCGTATGGTTGTTTGTTATAGTGCAAATTGTTATCCTTGCAGTTGGAACAATAGTAGCAAGAAAGATTAGAATCAGCATCTACAAAAAGAAATTAAGAAAAATGGAAGAGGCAGAATAAGAGAGGAGATAAGCCATGACAATAGAAATGAATCAGGATTTGGGTGTGCAGGTATATCTTCATGAAGGGAATACCTTCCTGTCATCCACAAGTGTTTCTGTTAATGCTGCCAGTAATGGAGTATATACAGGAGATATGGGCGGTACCTCAGAGGGAGTGCCTGCCACAGGAATGGGCGGTGCAGCAAAAGACCCGCTGCTATCCAACTGGCCCTTTGTTATCGGTATTTCCTTCCTGACCTTAGCAGTTAGTGTAGCAATTGGTATCCTGCTGGCAAAGCGCAAAATTAAAAAAGGGATAGAGCTTTATGAAGATTAGTGATTTAATCAAGATAGGTCTTCGAAACTTAAAACGGAGAAAAGCCAGGACGACTCTGACCGTTATGGGTGTGGTAATAGGAACAATATCAATCGTTGTAATGATATCCATCGGTATTGGTATGAAGAAAAACTATACCCAACAGGTTATGGAATACGGCAGCCTTACATCCATTAATGTCAGCAGCACAGGAGGGTATGTAGACGATAAAGGCAATTATGTCTCTATTAAGGCAGACCCTATGAATGATGACCTGGTAGAGCAGATAAGAGCCCTGCCCCATGTGAAGACGGTGGTCCCAATTATATTGACTAATATTTTTCTCTATAGTGGCAAATACGAGACTAATATCCAGTTATATGTAATAGACAGCAGTTATATATCCGGTATGGATTTCCCCGGCCTTACGGCAGGAAGTCTGCCATCGCCTGCAGATAACAGGGTAATTGTATTTGGAAGCGATTCCTTGAATAATTTCTATAATCCAAATTCCAGAGTTTATACGAATAAGCAAGTTGATATAACGAAGGAAAAAATTAATATCGGATTTAACCCGTATCAATACCAGATGGATGAGAAGAAAAAACCTCTGAGAGTCAAAGTTGAACAATATGGATTGTTAGAAAAATCAAACAATTACGAATTTGATTATAATGGTTATATGGATATCAATTATTTTAGGTATCTGTATAATAAGTATGTGAATACATTGAAAACGACAGAGAGAAAGAAAGCATTAACTGCCGTAGCGAACTACACAAATTTAAAAGTAACCGTTGATAATTTCAAGAATGTAGAAGATGTTCAATCAGCTATTGATAAAATGGGTTATCAGACGGACAGCTTGGCAAAATTAATGAAACCCATGTTAAGTACCGCCAATATGCTGCAAATAGTGCTTGGAGCAATTGGAGCCATATCTATGCTGGTATCTGCAATTAACATAGCCAATACCATGATAATGTCTATTTATGAAAGAACAAAAGAGATAGGTATTATGAAAGTATTAGGGTGTCTGGTAAGAGATGTTAAGAAGCTGTTTTTATTCGAGGCCGCTATGATAGGCTTAATAGGAGGCATAATCGGAATTATCTTAAGCTACATAACGTCCTGGGCGATTAATAAATTTGGAGGGCCGCTGTTTCAGGCATTAATGTCTGCAAACTACATGTATAATCCTGAAAACAGTAAATTTTCCATAATCCCCTTGTGGCTTCCATTAATCGCAGCAGGACTTGCGATTCTGGTAGGAGTAGTATCAGGCTATTATCCTGCCAGCAGAGCAACTAAAATCAGTGCAATAGAAGCCATGAAGACAGAGGGCTGATAACAAAATATAAAAAGCAACAAACCGCCATCTTTGTAGAGACTAAACTACATAGAGATGGCGGTTTGTTGTGTTCTACAAGTTAATATAGATTATTATAAGTGAGCCCTATTACAAGAAATGTAGTCCTCAGCACAATCTTGCGATGTGTTGGAAAGGGCATGACTGTTAGATTGGAAATCTGAAGAAATTTGTCCTTAATTTGCGAAAAATATATATAATTACCTTGACACACACAAAGATAAGTGGTATTATTTAGTTCGCTGTTCAATAACAGCAAAGTTTGTTTCACTATTTTAATAAATAATCAGACTATATAGCTATTTGTATTAAAATAATGATTTATATATTCAAAATATAAAAATGTAAATTATTATAAAATAATCTGATAAAAAAAGTTTTAAATAAGTGTTGACAAACAATTACCTCTGTGTTATAGTAATAAAGCACTGACGAGCTACTGAAAACAAACGAAAGAAACCGCTTAGGTGGTTGATGAGTCTGCTGAAAGAGTTCGAAAGAGCATATAGAACCTTGATAACTGAACAGTGAAACAACCCTGAAATTTTCTTTAAAATTTCATTGAGAGATGGAAGAGAATGTTCCTTCTTATTTATAAGAAACGGACAGCATCAAAAATCGATCATAAAGAACCGTATCAGAAATGATACAACCTTAAAAACAGTAAGCGTTTGTAGGTAGCACTACGAACGACGGAAATTAACTTGTCAAATCGGATTTGCATAGCAAATCCAAAGATTCTGATTAGCCAATGTTAATTCTGAAAATGATTAAACTTTAATTTGAGAGTTTGATCCTGGCTCAGGATGAACGCTGGCGGCGTGCTTAACACATGCAAGTCGAACGGAACTTGTAAGCGGAAGTCTTCGGATGGAAGCTTGCCTGTTCAGTGGCGGACGGGTGAGTAACGCGTGGGTAACCTGCCCTATGCAGGGGGATAACGTTTGGAAACGAACGCTAATACCGCATAAACTATGGACAATCGCATGATTGTTATAGTAAAGATTTATCGGCATAGGATGGACCCGCGTTGGATTAGCTAGTTGGTGAGATAACAGCCCACCAAGGCGACGATCCATAGCCGGCCTGAGAGGGTGAACGGCCACATTGGGACTGAGACACGGCCCAAACTCCTACGGG
>JAEXGM010000128.1 GCA_023450835.1 Bacillota bacterium
TGAAAGGAGCCGGTTAATATTGGAGGAGGAAAAAAGAATGAAAAAAAGAGGGAAACCTTTCTGGAGGAAAGAGGGATTTCAGGCGTATATGTTTATGATACCGACTTTGATAGGGTTTCCTGTATTGTGTGCATATCCGATGATTTATTCCCTGTACGCTGCCTTTTGCGACTGGGATGGTATCAATTCACCTGTTTGGCATGGGCTGAAGAATTTTAAATATCTTCTGACCGTAGACCCGGTATTTTGGACATCTGTCAGGGTGACCTTCGTATATGCCTTGATTAATGTACCGATTACATTAGTTTTGGGTCTTGCCCTGGCGGTACTATTAAATAAGAAGATACCGGGAATCAGATTGTTCCGTGTAATTTATTATCTGCCTACCATAGTGCCCGGAATAGCAGCCATTATTTTATGGCAGTTTATTTTTAAGTCCGATGTCGGACTGTTGAACGGGTTGTTAGGGCAGCTTGGTCTTTCACCGGTGGGCTGGCTTACCAGCGAGAAAGTGGTATTGTTTTCTCTGAGTATTATTAAGTGGTGGGGAGTAGGCGGCATGATGATTATTTTCCTGAGCGGCCTGCAGTCTGTACCGGCGGATGTCTTTGAAGCTGCCGGCCTGGATGGAGCAACGGGCTGGGCACAATTCAGATATGTCACCCTTCCTATGATTACACCGGTTATTTTCTTACAGTTGATTACAGGCTTGATTGGCTGCATGCAGTCCTTTGCAGAAGCACAGATCATGACCGGCGGCGGACCCAATTTCTCGTCACAATTTATTAATTTCGATATTTATGTAAATGCATTTACGAATCAGAAGTATGGGCGTGCCTGTGCGGAATCATGGATACTCTTTTTAATCATTCTGGCGTTTACAGCTTTAATTTTTAAAAAGTCTGAATCTTTTGTATATTATGAAAATGATTAGCGGAGGTAACTGGAGATGGGAAAGAAACAAAGGCAGAGGATGAATATAACTGCCCGCTATGTATTGATACTGGTATTCTGCATACCTATGCTGTTTCCTTTGCTATGGATGCTTACCACTGCTTTAAAGGACAACGCTGCTGTGTTTAAAGTGCCGCCGCAGTTTATACCCTCCAAGTTCCATTGGGAAAACTTCACGGATGGCCTGGCAAAGATTAAATTCGGAAGAGAATTTTTAAATTCCCTGTTTATTTCCGTTATTGTCAGCATTGGTCAGATCTGCAGCTGTATGAGCGTGGGATATGCCCTGGCCAGATTAAAGTTTAAGGGGAAGAAACTCTGGTTCTATCTGATTGTAGGGTCCATGATGATTCCGGGAATGGTAACGGTAATGCCGGTGTTCCGCTTGTGGGCATCCCTCGGAGCCTATGGGACCTGGTGGCCAATGATTATTCCAAGCTTTTTGGGAGCTCCTTTTCAGACCTTCCTGGCAAGGCAGTTTATGACTACCATACCGAAATCCTATGATGATGCGGCGAGAATTGACGGAGCAAACAGACTGCAGATTTTAACCCGCATTATAGCGCCGATGTCAAAGCCGCTGATTACGGTAATTGCGATACAGTCCTTCCAGGGAGCCTGGAATGATTACCTGACTCCGCTTTTATATATCATCAGCAAACCGGAGAAATGGACTCTGGCACTGGGAGTGGGACGAATGACCAGCAGTACATATGGAACCCAGTGGAATCTGTTTATGGCTGCAGACATCATGTATATGCTGCCGATACTCATTATTTTCTTTATCTGCCAGAATTATTTTATGGAAGGGCTTGGCTCCATGAACAATTCCGGAGTAAAGTAAAGTTCTTTTGGACGTAATAAGCATTTTTGCTAGTCAAAATAAAAGTATATTGGAGGTTTCATTATGAAAAAAGGAAAGATGAAAAAAGCAATGGCTCTCGGTCTGTGCGCGGTTATGACGGCAGCCATGCTGACCGGCTGCAAAGGCAATGGGGCAAAGAGCAGCCAGACTTCTGACAATTCGTCGGAGACAAAACAGGTTACTTTAAAGGTGGTGGACTGGGAAAGCGATGAAATGAATGCCGCTATCCAGGATGCCTTCGACAATGTATTCACCAAGGCACATCCGAATATCAAAGTAGAAATCGTAAAGGGTTCCTATTCGGATTATGGACAGCAGCTGGCAGGAATGATTACTGCAGGCGAAGCTCCGGATGTATTCCAGGGCGGATATGATATGGCTGCTTCTTTTTACCAGAAAAAACTGCTGACAGACTGGACTGATAAAGTGGCAGCAGAGCCGGACTTTGTAAAATCTCTCTATGAAGGCACTATGAACGGCTGGCAGCTTGACGGAAAAACTTATGGATTTCCAAGCCTTGTAAATGTATACGGCGTTTTCTACAACAAGGATTTACTGGCAGCAGCCGGCGTGAGTGAGCCTGCGGCAGACTGGACCTGGGATGATCTGTGGGCAATGGCTGAGAAGCTGAAAGACCCTGCAAAAGATAAGTACGGCATTTATGGCCTGGATACCTCCGGTTTCGGAGTTGCCAATATCAGTACCTCTTATGGCGGAGCTCCTTTAATGGATAAAATAATGGGAACGACCAAAGTCACAGTGGACGATAAATTTATTGAACAGGCTACAAAGATCCAGGGCCTGATAGCAGACGGCACTTTACCAAAAAGAACATATGAAGTAACAAACCAGAATTCCATGTTTGAAGCCGGTGAAATGGCTTTAATGTACTACGGCCAGTGGGAAGTGGACTCCCTGCTTAAGAACTGTCCTGATCTGAATTGGGGCTATGCACCCACTCCTCAGGGACCTAACGGAAGAACGACCACCTATGATACGGTAGGCTGGATGTCTCCTAAAAATCTGGCTCATCCGGAAGAAACCTGGGAACTGATTAAGTTTATGTCCAGCGATTTATACCAGACAGTATTAAAGGTTACCCCTGTAGCACCCTGCGCACATTCTGCATCCGCTTCCGTTTTCTATGATGTAATGAATGAAAAGGGACATCCGGAAGTAGCGGAAGCTGTTAAGACCATGATGGAAACAAAGACCAAAAACGGAGTGCGTTATGCGGCTGACTGGTCTTCCGATGCCGGAAAGCTTTGGGACCCTATCTATAACAACATACTGGACGGCGAAAGCAAAGAGCCTCTTACCAAGCTTCAGGATGTGGCAGGCCAGATTAATGGAATTATTGCAGGTAATTAAGAAATAACCGGGTAAAAGAATTCTTAAGACAATTCTTAAGAACAAAAAGAGACACCCGGCAGCAAGTTAAACCGGCTGCCGGATGTCTCTTTAAAATTCAGGGGGTGTGAAAGTAATATGAAAAACATACATTTAATAGCTAATGCCCACCTTGATCCTGTGTGGCTGTGGAGGTGGCAGGAGGGATGCTCGGAAGCCCTTTCTACTTTTAGAACGGCAGAAGAGCTGACGAAGGAATTTGAAGGTTTTGTATTTAATCACAATGAGGCTATTTTATACGAATGGGTAAAGGAGAACAGCCCAGGCCTGTTTCGGAAGCTGCAAACAGCGGTGAGGGAAGGCAGATGGAGCATTATGGGAGGGTGGTATCTGCAGCCTGACTGTAATATGCCCTCGGGAGAGTCCATTGTCCGGAATATTGAAAGGGGCAGAAGATTTTTTCGGGAATATTTTAACGCGCTGCCCTCTACGGCAATTAATTTTGATTCCTTCGGACATTCCCGGGGACTGGTACAGATATTAAAGAAGGCGGGCTATGACTCTTATGTTGTATGCCGGCCGGCCAAAAACGGATTTCCCTTTGAAGAACAGGATTTTGAATGGGAGGGCCTGGATGGCTCCACAATTATTGTGCATCGTTCCGATGAAAATTATAATTCGGTGTGGGGACAGGCAGCAAAGGAATTGACAGAGTTTCTGCCGGGGAAGGAAAAGGAAGAAGTTACTCTGTTCTTATGGGGAGTAGGAGACCATGGCGGCGGTCCTTCCAGAAAAGATCTGCAGGACCTGAAGGAACTTGCAAAGGATAAGACCCAATACAATTTGATTCATTCAACGCCGGAAGCTTATTTTAAAGAAAGAACGGCAAAATCGATGGAGCTGCCAAGAGTGGCGGCAGGACTGAATCCGGTGGCAGAAGGCTGCTATACCTCTCAGATCCGCATAAAGCAAAAACACCGTGAATTGGAGAATGAATTGTATTCTGCCGAAAAAATGGCGGCGGCAGCTTCCCTTTTGTGCGGCAGAAGCTATCCGGAAAAAGAAATGAAGGATGCGGCACAGGCCTTGATTTTCAGCGAATTCCATGATGCGCTGCCGGGTTCCGGCAGTCCCCTGGTAGAAGCGGATACTCTGCGCCTGCTGGATTACGGACTGGAACTTGTGAGCCGGATGAAGCACTCCGCTGCCCTTGCATTGGCTCAGGGAGAGGAACATGTGAAAGAAGGCAGCTCCGTTATTTTATTCTATAATCCCCATCCCTTTGATATTACGGGCGTATTCAGTTGTGAAACAGGGCTGCCGGTGCAGAACTGGTCCACTGATTTTATGTATCCGAAAGTAATATTCCAGGGAGAAGAGATACCGGCTCAGGCGGAAAAGGAATCCAGTAATTTCAATCTGGACTGGAGAAAGAAAATAGTAGTGCAGGCTACTCTTAAGGCGGGTTCCATGAACCGTATGGATGTTTATTTTGAACCCCTGCCGAAGCGTCCGGTATTTTCTGAAATTGTATCCTGTGCAGAGTATGTTTTTGACAACGGAAAAATGAAAGTTGTAATTGATACGGCCACCGGGCTTTTAAAGGAGTATTCTGTAAACGGGATATGCTATCTGGCGGAAGAGAGTTTCCGGCTGGCTTGTTATGATGATACCCATAATCCCTGGGGATTTGGGAAAAAAGAGTCCCACAGCAGAAGGGACTTTCAGCTTCTGACACCTCACGAAGCGGCTGAATACTGCGGCTTAAGTGAAAAGGTCATCCCGGCTGTGAGAGTTATTGAAGATGGAGAAGTCCGTACAACGGTGGAAGCTGTCTTTGGCTTGCATGACAGCAAGGCTTATATAAGATATCAGATGCCCAAAAAGGGCAGCAGCTTTGATGTTGAGATAGGGGTTAATTTTCAGGAGAAGGAAAAATACCTGAAAGCTGTCCTCAAAACCCCAGAGGAGTATGAAAGTTTTTCCGGGCAGATTATGTTCGGCCGGGAAGAACTGGAGAAGGGAAGAGAAACCGTATCCCAGAAGTGGGTAATGGCAAAAGATAAACGGACAGATAAGGCCCTGGCAGTTATTAATAACGGTACACACGGAGCCAGCTATACAGGACATGAGCTGGGCATTACTCTGCTTCGCAGTGCAGGTTATACTTCCTCTGACTTTATAATGGGAAAGGCGCTTCAGGAAGAGCAATGGGCGCCGAGAATGGAACAGGGAGAGCGCTTTTACCGTTTCCGTATACAGGGCGGCTCTGGGGAAGAAACAGAAAGAGTAATAGACGGGGAAGCACTCAGGTTTAATGAAGAACCCTATGATTTTTCCTTTTGTCCGCCGGAAGACGGGGAAAGGACGGGGCAGTTTATAACCGTAGATAACTCTCAGGTGATACTGTCGGCTATAAAAAGAGCCGAAAACTTTAACGGATTTGTTCTTAGAATTTATGAAAGTACGGGAAAAGAAGCACAAGCCAATATCCGGCTGCTGGACGGAAGAATAGACCAGAAGGTGAAGTTAAAAGGATTTGAAGTGAAGACTTATAAGATAGACCTGGAAGAATCCTGTCTTACGGAAATCGGACTGATTGAAGAATTTCAAAGGAAAGATTGGAAAGAAGGAAGCCGTGAGTAATGTGATTTCAAGGAAAAACTGAAGATTATAATGCGAGGAGTATAAAAACATGTTGAAATCAATTCCAAAGAGACTGATTGACAGGGCAAAGGAACTGGAACAATATTATGAAAAGGCTTACCCGAAAATGGCACCCCTGGCCGGCAGGTGTTTTTTGAATACCATTGAAACTACGGTAAAGCAATTGGAGGACGGCAGCTATTTTGTGATTACAGGTGATATTCCGGCTATGTGGCTGAGGGATTCCGGAGCACAGGTAAGACATTATATAAAGTATGCAAAAGAAGACAGAGAACTGGATGCGGTAATAAGGGGCGTCCTTGAAAAACAGATAGAATTCGTATTGCTGGACCCTTATGCCAACGCCTTTAATGAAGCTTTTAATGGCAGGGGGCATAAGGATGAAACACTGTGCAATGATGGCGTATGGGAAAGAAAATATGAAGTGGACTCTTTATGCGCGCCGCTTTATTTAGCTTATAGATATTGGAAGGAAACTGGAACAACGGATATCTTTCAGGAGAATTTTCTAAAGATGGTAAAGAAGATTTTAGAAGTGTTCCGTACAGAGCAGGACCACTGCGCAAACTCCCCCTATTCTTTTCAGCGGTTTAACTGCGCCGAGACAGATACTCTGCCCGGGGAGGGAAAGGGAAATACAGTGGTTCCCTGCGGTATGACCTGGTCCGGCTTCAGACCTTCCGATGACCGCTGCATCTACGGGTATCTGGTACCTTCCAATATGATGGCAGTTCAGGCGTTAAATTACGCGGCGGAAATAATGGCCGCCTTTTATAGTACGGAGAATACCGGAGCTGAATGCAGCAGACTGGCGGAAGAAATAAAAAGAGGTATTGAAGAAAAGGCAATTATACGCTATCCTGAAATTGGGGATATCTATGCCTATGAAACGGACGGAAGGGGGAATTATGTGCTGATGGATGATGCCAATTCGCCCAGCCTTTTAGCTATCCCTTATCTGGGTTATGCGGATACGGAAGATGAGATGTATAAACGTACCAGAAACTTTGTCCTTTCGAAAGGGAATCCTTATTATTTTGAAGGAACCATGGCAAAGGGGGTAGGAAGTCCTCATACCCCTGACGGATATGTATGGTGCATCGGAATTATTATGCAGGCTCTTACCTCCACAAACAGAGAGGAAATTCTGCAGTGCCTTGAAATGTTGGCGGAAACCCATGCAGATACGAATTTTATGCATGAGTCCTTTAATCCTGATAACCCGGAGGAGTATACCAGACCCTGGTTTGCCTGGGCTAATTCCCTATTGGGAGAACTGCTGGATAACCTGATGGATAAGGGGTTTTTTAAAGAGCAATAGAAAAGATATGTTCTGAAGGTCAAAAGCGCAGTTTTTCAAAATGGGACGGCAATTTGTACAAAATAGAAAGACTCATGCGCTGGTGCCAAGGCGCATTCGTTCTTTCTATTTTGTACAAATTGCCTGTGCCTATATGGAAACAGGGTATTTGATGCTCGAGTTATAATGTAAAATTTAACAAGAGATTATCGGAAGGAGTTGCAATGGGTATTCATATTAACAGATTGCCGGATTATATCCGCCTGGTCACGGAAACTGAGAAAATATTACTGTCTCAGGAAGGGGGCTGCTTTTCTTATGGTGATGTGCGGGTCAGAACAGAGGAAGAAGATAATAAACTGAGAATTTCTTTGACAGCGGGGGAGACGCCGGTACGTTTTGTGGTCTGCCGGTTTAATGGAAGCTGGGAGAAAGATTATTGCTTTTTGGGGGATGCACTTGAAAGAGGGTATGGTAATTTGAAGTGGGAAGGTATGGACCCGCAGCGCATCATGCCGTGGTATTTTATGGCCTCCTGTGAAAAGGAAACCTTAGGTTATGGTGTAAGAGTGAGGCCGTCTGCACTTGCTTTTTGGATGTGCGATCGGGAAGGCATTACACTGTGGCTGGATACCCGCAGCGGTGCGAAGGGAGTTGTTTTAGAGGGAAGAGAGCTGGAAATTGCCTGCCTTATAGAAAGAAAGAGCAAAGAAGGGCAAAGTTCTTTCTCTTTTATGAAAGATTTCTGCAATGCCCTTAGTAACCAGCCTGTTTTTCCGAAGGCTCCTGTTTACGGAAGCAATAATTGGTATTATGCCTATGGAAACAGTTCCGAAGAGATGATTTTAAAGGATGCCGCATTATTGGCAGAACTGACGGAGGGACTGGAAAACAGGCCTTATATGGTAATTGATGACTGCTGGCAGGAACTGGCCCTGACCAAAGGGGCAGCAGGAAGACCCTATGAAAGAGGCAATGTCAGATTCCCGGACATGAAGGGATTGGCGGATAAGATGCGCGGCATGGGGGTACGCCCCGGTATCTGGATAAGACCGCTGGAGACCAATGAGATGTTCTTGAAAGATTCTCTTCGTTCAGAGAGAAACCGGAATGCCATGGATATTTCTGTGCCGGAAGTCCTCGAAATGATTGGGGAGGATGTAAGAAGGGTTGCGGGCTGGGGCTATGAACTGATTAAATATGATTTTGCGACTTTTGATTTCTACGGTGATTTTTATAGCCAGCCCCTTCCGTGGTTAAAGCAGGAGGGTTGGGGGCTGAAAGACCGCAGCAAGACCTCTGCGGAAGTGATTAAGGATTTGTACCGGGTTATTTATGAAAATGCCGGAGAGGCAGTGCTGATTGGCTGTAATGTAATCGGACACCTGGCAAGCGGGTATATCCATTTGCACAGAAGCGGAGATGATACCAGCGGACATTCTTATGACCGCAGTATCATGATGGGAGTGAATACTCTTTGCTTCCGAATGGGCCAGCACAAGAATTTCTTCCATATAGATGCGGACTGTGTGGGAATAACTTCTGATATTGAATGGGAGGATAATAAAAAGTTTCTGGATTTATTATCCCTAAGCGGTACGCCATTGTTTATATCCATAGACCCCTGTACTGTGACAGAGGAAATAAAAAGCGATTTGAAAAAGGCATTCCTGCTGGCAAGTGAGCAGAGGGATGAGCTGGTGCCAATGGATTGGATGCATACTACAATTCCGGAAAAATACATGATAAACGGTGAAGAAAAGAACTTTTGCTGGATGCGCCCCTGGGGGCTTGATTCGTTTTCATCTCTTTGAGTTAATAGAAAAGAGAAGTACAAAAATTTTATAACTGACAGATATCCTTTGGGGTTGTTTCAGAATCTGAGACAATCCCTTGTTTTGATTAGAGCCACATCTTGTCTTTAGAAGACGATTCTGCTATACTATACTTTGGGCCTTTGGCTGATTTATCCATTCTTTTGCAGAATCTTTTCAGAGCTTTTGGGGAATTTTGCATAAAGATCCTGCAAAGAGCCAAAATAAAAGAAACTCTACTATATAGAAAACAAAATATGAATTTAAATAAAACTAAGAATAAGCTACGGGGAAGAATACCGGTAGAAGAGGTGGATGTATTATGGAAGCACATCTTTATAAACATAAATTTGCACACTATATCCTTATTATAGTAGGAACCATCCTTATGGCGGTATCCGTTAATCTGGTCTATGAACCTTTGGAGATGGTAACAGGAGGTCTCTCAGGTCTTGCGATTGTAATTAAGAAGATAACCGGTGTTTTTATAGAAGGAGGAATACCTCTTTGGATTACCAACTTAGTGTTAAATATTCCATTGTTTATTACCGCGGTTATTGTGCGGGGAAAAACATTTGTGAAGCATGCGCTTTTTGCGGAAGTAAGCTTTACAATAGCGCTTGCTTTGGTGCCGACCACTTTTAATTTTGTCGGACAGGATTATCTGCTGGCAGCAGTTTTCGGAGGAGTTATCGGAGGTGCCGGAATCGGCCTTGTCTTTGCCGCTAATGCATCTACGGGAGGCACGGACTTGATGGCAATGATAATTCACAAATTTAAGCCCTATTATACGGTGCCTAGAATTCTTACCGTCATAGATGGAGTGGTAGTAATTATCGGTATTATCAGTTTTGGAGTTACCAAGGCTCTTTATGCTATCATTGCTGTATATATATCCGCTAAAATATCCGACAGTATCCTGGAAGGACTTAAATTTGCCAAAATGGCTTATATTATATCCGATGAATACGACCGTATCGCACAGAAGATAATGGAACAATTGGACAGAGGGGTAACGGGTATTTCTGCCACCGGCATGTATTCCAACCGGGATAAAAAAATGCTTTTTTGCGTGGTTTCCAAAAAAGAAATTGTGGAACTGAAAGAACTGGTAGCGGAAGTTGATCCCAAGGCTTTCATCATTGTGAGCGATGCAAGAGAGGTGATGGGAGAGGGTTTTAGAGAATATAGACAGTAATTTTGACGGGAAAACAACGAAAAATCGGTAAAAGTACTTATTTTTACGATGAATATACAAAGTATACAAAATGGCAAAAATTAATTTGTGGAATTGGGATATGGCTTTAGCAGTGCTAATAGTGTATAGTAAAACATATAGTAATAGTACAAGACAGGACACATGATGACATAAAAATTTAGGGAGGAAATTATAAAAATGGCAAGTTTATCTTTAAAAAACATCAATAAAACATATCCTAACGGTTTCGTAGCTGTTAAAGATTTTAATCTTGAAATTGCAGATAAAGAATTCATCATCTTCGTAGGACCTTCAGGCTGCGGAAAGTCTACAACATTACGTATGATCGCAGGTCTTGAAGAAATCACTGGCGGTGAGTTATGGATTTCTGACAAGTTAGTTAATGACGTAGAACCTAAGGATAGAGATATTGCGATGGTTTTCCAGAACTATGCTTTGTATCCTCACATGTCTGTTTATGATAATATGGCATTCGGTCTTAAATTAAGAAAGACACCGAAGGACCAGATTGATAAATTAGTTCGTGAAGCAGCTAAGACTCTGGATATCGAACATTTATTAGACCGTAAACCCAAGGCTTTATCCGGTGGTCAGAGACAGCGTGTTGCTATGGGTCGTGCTATCGTTCGTAATCCTAAAGTATTCCTTATGGATGAGCCTTTATCCAACTTGGATGCTAAACTAAGAGTACAGATGCGTATCGAGATTTCTAAGTTACACCAGAGATTGCAGACAACCATTATCTACGTAACACATGATCAGACAGAAGCTATGACATTAGGAACAAGAATCGTTGTTATGAAAGATGGTATCGTTCAGCAGGTAGATTCTCCTCAGAATCTTTACAATATGCCTAACAACTTATTCGTTGCTACATTCATCGGTTCTCCTCAGATGAATATCATCGAGTCCACTGTTGTAAAGACTGGAAACACAGTTTCCTTACAGTTTGGTTCACACTCCATCAAATTACCTGAAGCAAAAGGCAAGAAAGTTCTTGATGGCGGATATGAGAACAAGACAGTTATGTTAGGAATTCGTCCTGAAGATGTAAAAGATGAAGAAATGTTCATCAGCAGCTCACCTGACAGCGTTGTAAATGCAACTGTAAGAGTATACGAATTATTAGGTGCTGAAGTTTACCTGTATTTCTCAGTAGATCAGTTTGATGTAACTGCAAGAGTAAATCCTCGTACAACTGCAAGACCTGGCGATACTATCAAGGTAGCATTTGATTTAACAAAAGTTCACGTATTTGATAAAGAAACAGAGCAGGTTATTACACACTAATAACATTAAGATTATTATATATGGTTTATATAATGGCAGGGAGTACCCAAAAGGTACTCCCTGTTTTATATATTTCAGGTCCGTTTTATACCTTTGGTTTGAGTTTATATTTGATTCACTATATTGTTTATTATATAAACTATATAGAAAATAGTTGGATTTAATATTATTGTACGAAAAATATTATTAAAATTATGTAAATTTAGTTTACTTTTTACGAAAGGAATGCTAAAATAGGGGTTATAAAATTTAAATAATGAGAACGTAAAGAAAAAGGAGTGACAATATGATATCAAACCAGATCCTGCAGAGCACTATTGAGGGATTAAAAGGCATTACCAGGATTGATCTTTGTGTAATGGATACAGAAGGAAAAACACTGGCAACTACTATAAATAATGCGGATGATTATGAGAATGCCGTTCTTAACTTTGTGGATTCTCCCGCTGACAGCCAGGTGCTTCAGGGCTATCAGTTCTTTAAGGTGTTTGATGAACACCAGTTGGAGTATGTAATCCTGGCAAAGGGTGACAGCGATGACGTATATATGGTTGGAAAGATTGCTTCTTTCCAGATACAGAATCTGCTTGTAGCTTATAAAGAGAGATATGATAAGGATAACTTTATCAAGAACCTTCTCTTAGACAATCTGTTATTAGTGGATATCTATAATAGAGCAAAGAAGCTGCACATTGAAACTGACGTAAGAAGAGTAGTATTTATCATAGAAACAAAGAATGAAAAAGACATCAATGCCTTAGAGACTGTAAGGGGACTGTTCTCCGGTAAAACAAAGGACTTTATTACCGCAGTAGACGAGAAGAACATTATTCTGGTAAAAGAGCTTAAGCCCAATGAAAACTATGAGGATATGAATAAGACAGCAAAGATTATCCTGGACATGCTCAATACAGAAGCTATGACCAAGGTGCATGTTGCTTTCGGTACCATTGTAAATGAAATTAAGGATGTTTCCAGGTCATACAAAGAAGCTAAGATGGCACTGGATGTCGGAAAGATTTTCTATAGCGACAGAAATGTTATGGCTTACAGCAATCTCGGTATCGGACGTCTTATTTATCAGCTTCCCATGCCTTTATGTAAGATGTTTATCAAAGAAATTTTTGACGGAAAGTCTCCTGATGAATTTGACGAAGAGACATTGACTACCATCAACAAATTCTTTGAGAATAATCTGAATGTATCTGAAACCTCCAGACAGTTGTATATTCACAGAAACACTCTGGTATATCGTCTGGATAAACTTCAAAAGAGCACCAATCTGGATTTAAGAGTCTTTGAGGATGCAATTACCTTTAAGATTGCCCTGATGGTCGTAAAATACATGAAGTATATGGAAACACTGGAATACTAGAGAGAAGCTTAAGAAATCATATTGCTGTATAAGAGGGATGGGCTTTTCTTTTAGCCCTCCCTCTTTTTTAACCATATCGCAGACTACTGGCAATCTGCTTGATATTGACAGTCTACAGAGCTACTGATAGTCTGCAGGGCTGCTAATAGCCTGCAGGAAAGCTTACGGCAGGTAATGAGAGCTAATATGTAGCGGGGTATAAGTTGAATTAAGTTTTTATTCTCTTGTAGATATAAAAAGTGCCTTATAGTCAAGACTTTTTATACCGAAGAGAGAAAATTGCTGAAATTTAACTTAGATAGAAAGGTAAAGGTAAAATGGCTTACAACAGAAACAAAGAATTGGAAGATGCAGATGCACAGGTTATTGTTTTTGAACAGGTATCAAAGTCTTACCAAAAAGGAATTCCTGCCATTAATAATATCAGCTTTCAGATAAAAAAAGGTGAATTTGTATTTATTGTTGGCAGCAGCGGTTCGGGAAAATCAACATTAATCCGGCTGATCCTGAAGGAGATTGAACCCACAACCGGTAAGATATATGTGAATTTTAAAGATTTGACCAGAATGAAGCACAGGCAGGTGGCAAAATACAGAAGAGGAATCGGCGTAGTATTCCAGAACTTCCGTTTGCTGAAGGACCGTAATGTATTTGAAAATGTAGCCTTTGCCCAGAGAGTAATCGAAGTACCGGGGAGTACTATTAGAAGGCAGGTACCTTTTATGCTTTCACTTATGGGCCTTATGGAGAAACAGAATTCTCTGCCTACGGAATTATCCGGCGGAGAGCAGCAAAGGGTGGCGTTGGCAAGAGCGCTGGTAAATAATCCGGTGATTCTGCTGGCAGATGAGCCTACCGGTAATCTGGACCCGAAGAACTCCTGGGAAATCATGAAACTGTTAGAGGATATTAATAAGAGAGGCACCACTGTCGTTGTGGTAACACATAACAAGGAAATCGTTGACAAAATGCAAAAGAGGGTGATTACCATGAGTAAGGGTATATTAATCAGTGACGAGCAAAGAGGTGGATATTCTCATGCGTATTAGTACAATTGCTTACAGTATGAAGCAGGGCTTTAAAAATATACGTAGAAACAGAATGTTCTCTGCTGCGTCCATAGGAACCATCGCCGCTTGCCTTTTTCTTTTTGGAATCTTTTATTTTGTGGTGGCGAATTTTCAATACATGGTGAAGACAGCCGAAACTTCTGTTGGAGTAACCGTTTTTTTTAAAGAAGGAATCAGCCAGGAACAGATTGATAAAATCGGGGAAGAGATCAAGAGCAGAGCGGAAGTGGCTTCTGTTACCTTTATTTCTGCCGAACAGACCTGGGAAAATTATAAAAAGAAATATTTAAACAAGGAACTGGCGGAGAGCTTTGGAGATGACAATCCTTTAAAAGATTCGGCTTCCTATGCTGTGAAGCTTAATGATGTTTCCATGCAGAAATCCTTGGTATCGTACATAGAAGGGCTTGACGGGGTAAGACAGGTAAATCACTCGGATACTATCGCCGACACCTTTAAAACATTCAATGCATTGGTGGGATATGTCTCGGGGGCAATTATTATTATACTCTTTGCCGTGGCAATCTTTTTGATTAACACTACCGTAACCATGGGAATTGCGGTAAGAAAAGAAGAAATTGCAATTATGAAATTAATCGGAGCAAAGGATTCTTTTATCCGTGCGCCGTTTATTGTCGAAGGAGTTATAATCGGTATTTTAGGCTCGATTATTCCTCTGGGATTTTTATACTTAATGTATAACAGGCTGATAGATTATATTGCAGGAAAATATAATAATATTTTCCGAAGCTTTCATTTTATTGAAGTTAATGGTATATTTAAGACATTAATTCCTCTCTGTTTAGTATTGGGAGTTGGAATTGGTTTCTTTGGCAGCTTTCTGACAGTAAGAAAGCAGCTTCATTTAAAAGAAGGAAAGTAAATGGTTCAGGAGCACGAATGGTAAAGTAAGGGAAGAGGTGCGGATGAAAAAGAGGAGTACGCTTTTTATTGTGTTTTTTCTTGTTTTTATTTTTGCTACTCATAGTATTTTAAGCTATGCCAGTGAGATTGATAAAGCTAAGAACAATAAAACAGCCCTGGAGCAAAAAAAGGAAGAAACAGAAACAAAAATAAAGGAATTAGAAAAAGAAAAAAATGATATACTTAACTATATCGAAAAGTTGGATATGGAGCTAAATAATCTGACAGATGAAGTAGATAAACTGGAAGGCAAGATAAAAAAAGCAAACAGCAATTTAAAGGTTACGGAAAAAAATCTGGCAGAAGCAAAAGCAAAAGAGAAAGATCAGTATTCTATCATGAAAAGCCGTATTAAGTATATGTATGAGAATGGAGATACCGGAGTATTGGATATCATCTTACAGTCGGATAGTTTCGCAGATATGCTTAATCAGATGGAATACAAGGAGAAAATCACAGAATATGATAACGGGCTGCTGAAAGAATATGAGCGGACAAAAAAAGAGGTCGCAGATAAAGAAAAGAAGCAGAAAGCCCAGATTGAGGAACTTAATAATCTTAAAGATGAGAAGACCTTTGAGCAGAGTACTATTACAAAGCTGGTACAGGACAAAGGGGCTGAGGTTGCCAAGTATGAAGGCAGTATAGCAAAGAGCCAGGCGCTGTCAGCAGAATACACGCAAAAGATTGAGGACCAGGAAGCACAGATCGAACAACTTTTAGAAGCAGAGAGAAAAAGAATAGAGGAAGAGGAACGAAGGAAGAAAGAAGAGGAAGAAAAGCGCAGGAAGGAAGAAGAGGCAAAAAATAATCAGTCCCAGAATTCCGGCTCGGATAATTCTTCAGAGAACGGCGGCTCCTCAGGCGTTTCCGTACAGGGCTTTATCTGGCCGCTTCCTTCAAGCGGCAGAATAACCTCAGGGTTTGGGTACCGCAGCCAGCCTACGGAAGGGGCGAGTACATACCACAAAGGAATTGATATCGGAGCGCCTACCGGTTCTAAGATCGTAGCTGCCGCCGGTGGCAGTGTGGTAACTGCGACTTACAGTGTTTCTGCCGGAAATTATATCATGATTTATCATGGAAACAGCACTTATACCGTTTATATGCATTGTTCCAAACTTTTAGTGTCAGTAGGGGATGAAGTAAGCCAGGGTCAGGAGATTGCTTTGGTAGGTTCAACCGGAATATCGACGGGGTCTCATCTTCACTTTGGTGTTGTAGTGGACGGAGATTATAAGAATCCTCAGAATTATGTCAGTTATTAAAGAAAAGAGGTTAGAGGCGATGAAAAATAAATTTCTGAATGGATTTTTAGCCGGATTAGCAGCAACCTTCGTTGTCATGGCGATTGTTGTTACAGTCTTTGCGAACAAAATCAATGAGAATCTTACCAGAGAAAATGCAAGTGTTAAGACAGAAAATACCACAAGTTCCAAAACAGAAGTCACAGACCAGCAAGTTATGCAAAAGATTGGCACTCTGGAGGGGCTGATAGATAAGTATTACATGGATAAAGTAGATAAGAATACCATGTCTGAGGGAATCTATAAAGGGCTTCTTTCAAGCCTTAATGATCCTTATTCTGTATATTATACAAAGGATGAGTATACGGCACTTATGGAATCCTCCAGTGGTGTATATTATGGTATCGGTGCTACTGTAACTTCTGATGTAAAAACAGGAGTCTTATCCATTGTGAAGCCTTTTGTAGGCGGACCTGCCTACGAAGCAGGTATTTTGCCCGGAGATGTATTATATAAGGTGAACGGAGAAGAAGTAACCGGTAAAGACATCACAGAGGTAGTAGGCAAGATCAAAGGAGAAGAGGGAACCACAGTTACTGTTTCCATCATAAGAGAAGGCAAGAGTGACCCCATTGATTATACTATAACCAGAAAAAAGGTGGAAGTTCCTACCATTGAATATCAGATGTTAGATAACAAGATTGGATATATTGCGGTTTCTGAATTTGATGAAGTTACTGCCGAGCAGTTCCGCGCTGCCGTAGACGACCTTGAGAAACAGGGAGAAAAGGGCCTTGTAATTGATATCAGAAATAATCCCGGCGGTCTTCTGGATACCGTAGTAGATATGTTAAGACGTATGCTTCCGAAGGGAATGATAGTTTATACCGAGGATAAGTACGGCAAACGTGACGAATATAAGTGCGACGGCAAGGAAGAATTCAACAAGCCGCTTGCTGTTCTCATTAATGGTAACAGTGCCAGTGCTTCGGAAATCTTTGCAGGAGCAATTCAGGATTATAAGAAGGGAACTCTTGTCGGTACCACAAGTTTTGGAAAAGGTATTGTTCAATCCATTCTGCCTTTAAATGACGGAACGGCCATCAAAGTAACTGTTTCCAAGTACTATACTCCTAAGGGAAGAAACATCCATAAGATAGGAATTACACCGGATGTAACCGTTGAGTTAAAAGAATCACTCCGTCAGAAAGTAGTAATTGAAAAGAGTGAAGATAACCAGCTTCAAAAAGCATTGCAAATTCTGAATAAGCAGATTAAAGCAGCAAAATAAATGGATTTTAACATTGCCCTGATATTAAACGGAGGGGCATAAAATAAAAGAATTTAGAAAGAAAGAAGACGCCCGGTATGGTGAAAGCTACTGTAAAAAGTAACAAGAAAACCGATACTTGCCGTCTTCTTTTTTACACCAAAGAGCAGAACAGACATTCGAAAAAA